>JAKUQR010000008.1 GCA_022450155.1 Gammaproteobacteria bacterium
CGCATATCGAAAAACCTGGCCACAGTTCCGTATGGCCCGGTGGGCTGTTTCGAGTGCACCCCTGCTTTCTATACGGCGGACCACCTTGAGTAATTCCGGCGGATCGATCTGATCAATAGAACGAGAGCCCAGCCAGGGAAATACATCATTCTCGAGACGACGGAGAATGCGATTAGCGTGACTCTCGGACCAGCCAGGTGCGAACTTGATGAACCACTCCCGGGCAACAGCCTCGAAACTTGTGCCGTCAGCTATGCTTTGGAGCTTCCTGGCCTCGATTGGGTCGGCACCCTCCGACAGCGACCTTCGGGCCTGATCCCGTTTTTCCCGCGCATCCTTGAGGCTGACCTCCGGGTAGACCCCAAGAGAAAGGCGCTTCTCTTTGCCCAGGATCCGGTATTTAAGCGGCCACCATTTCCCGCCGCTGGGGGCTACCTCTATATATAGTCCCTGGCTGTCGAAAAGACGGTATCGCTTCACCCTCGGTTTGGCGTTTCGTATGGCGGTATTTGTCAGTGGCACCAATATGTCCCTTGAATTTCTGGTCAGAATCGTTCACAGGTCCCCCAAAAGGGGTTATGCCCTAGGTGTCTGGCAGCACAACAGCCAAATTACTGCCAGATGCCTGGGGGCAACTGCACGTCGAATTGGCTTCCCGGACCAGAGTTGCCCCCAAAGTGGCCCCCAGTTGCCCCCGGATGCAGGTAGATTCGGTGAAACGGTATCGGATGATTATACAACAAAAAATCCCGCGTTTCCGCGGGATTCTGGACTATATTGGATTTCCTTGGATGGAAATTTGGTGGAGGCGGCGGGAATCGAACCCGCGTCCGTCAATCCGCCACGCACCGGCGACTACATGCTTAGTCTGTCTTTGATTTGACCGTACGTACCCCGACAGACAGGGTTACGGCCGGCGAGCCCGCTTAAGTTTAGCGTGGCGGGTCACGAGCACCCCATCACGCGAGCCCATGTGATTTGACCCCTCGGATACCAACCCATGGGCGAGCCGGGGGAGAGGCTAGCAGGGATTAAGCTGCTAGGGCGTAGTTGTCGTCGTTGGCAACTATAAAGTTTGCAGTTGGATTTACGAGGAGAACTGCACCTCGGCATGCTCCGATGGCTTTGTGATCCACGTCGAAACCAGGTCGCCCCCGGTATTCGCCGACTGGTTCTCAGCCAGCCAGCCATTTTACCACCGAACGGTTGGGTTCAGCGGGTCTCTTTCAGCAGGCGATGCTGCTGCCGGTTCCACTCCCGTTCCCGAATTGTGGCCCGTTTATCATACTGTTTCTTGCCTTTAGCCAGGGCGATCTTCAGCTTTGCTCGGCCGCGTTTCCAGTACAGTGACAGCGGTATCAGTGTGTAGCCGCGCCGTTCAACTGCACCGCGCAGGCGGCCGATCTCTTTGGCATGTAAAAGTAGTTTACGGGTCCGAGTGGGGTCCGCAGTGACATGGGTTGATGCACTATTCAAAGGTGAAAAATGTGCCCCGAACAGGAATACCTCACCCTGTCTCAGGATCACATAGCTTTCCTGCAGCTGAGCCCGGCCTTCACGCAGACTCTTGACTTCCCAACCTTCGAGTGCGATGCCGGCCTCATATTCTTCTTCTATGAAATAGTCATGCCTGGCCCGCTTATTACGAGCGATAGTATTGTCTTTCTCTTTGGCTTTAGGCATGAGACAGCGTTTTCACGTTATCGCGGCGATCGAGCGCAACAGTATAATCGGGGCGATATTTCAACCGGGCTTGATGTTAAACGTGCATACGGTCAACCGTTCCCTCATTCTGCCTTACAGCAGCGCTGAAATGTACGATCTGGCGAATAATGTGGAGGCTTACCACGAATTTCTGCCCTGGTGCAGCTGCTCAGCTGTGCTTGAACGTGATGAAGCCTGCGCTATTGCCCGTATCGATGTTTCCTACAAAGGCATGAAATCGTCATTTACGACGCGAAATGAACTGACCCCAAACCGGCAGATTCATATGACTTTGGTTGAAGGCCCATTTAGTGCACTGGAGGGGAAATGGTTGTTTGACTCGCTCGATAAAGTGGCGTGCCGGGTAAGTCTGATGCTCGACTTTGCATTCAGCACCCGACTGATCGAGAAGACGATGGCACCAGTGTTCACTCAGATTTGTGGTGATCTGATCGATGCGTTTGCTGAACGGGCCGAGCAGGTGTACGGTGAGCGCAGATTTGCTTGAGATTGAAGTGGTGTATGCTCGACCTGAGCAGCAGGTGCTGATTCAGGTCAGCGTACCGGACGGCAGTTCCGTCCGTGATGCCATCGTGCGCTCGAATATCCTCAGCGACGAACCCGAGCTCGATCTTGAAACACTGGCTGTGGGGATCTTTGCTCGACGAGTGACGCTTGATTACATCCTTAAGGCGGGAGATCGTGTCGAGATCTATCGGCCTCTGACGATGTCTCCCGTCGATGCCCGGCGCTGGCGTGCAAAACTCAAAACGCCTCAGTTGGACTGAGTCTTACCCAGAGGCCACAGTTTGCGCCAGGTGCGCTTGAGAAAACCAGGCTTAGTGGGTTTTGTTTGCGCCTGAACACGACTTTCACTTGAACTGCGGATCCGTGGTTCGGATTCGAAACCTTGTTCAATCTTTATCAGCTGCCCGTTGTCGAAGAATACGGTCAGACGTTGTTGCTCGACCTGACGCGTTTCGCCGGAGCGAAAACTGTAGAAATAATCCCACCGCTCTGTGTGAAATGGATCTTCCACCAGGGGGGCACCGAGAAGATATCGGACTTCCGCCTTTTCCATCCCGGGCTTGAGCTGCTCAATCTGTTCGGGGGTGACAATGTTGCCCTGCTGTATATCGATACGATAGGTTCGAACGCAGCCTGACAGCAATAAGGTCACAACAGATAAAAGAATTACGAGTCGGAAATTCATGCTGTTCTGGCTCAGGCGATAAAACGGTGATGATAATCGGGTCGAGACCCGATGTACCCTATGGTCTCACACGTAGAGATTGTACCGCCAGCGGGCTGTTCCTTATTCTCGATCGAGTTCACTTCAGCGCACTGATGAGTCGGTTACCCGCTGCAGCATTTCTTCGGCATGGGCAAGGGTTTGCTGGGTTATCTCAATACCGCCGAGCATACGTGCGATTTCGTTTGTTCGGAGTGCCCGGTCCAGTGGAAAAATCTCGACCTCCGCGTCATCGGTCTTGGTGACGTGAAGGTGCTCATGGCCCTGCACGGCCACTTGCGGTAGATGAGTAATGCACAAGATCTGTCGTTCCGAACCCAGCAGACGTAGTTTGCTGCCGACGATCTCGGCAATCCTCCCGCCGATACCGATATCGACTTCATCGTAAATACAGCTGGGTACAGAGTCGATCTGAGCTGTGACCACCTGAATGGCGAGACTGATCCGGGATAACTCGCCGCCGGATGCAACCTGGTCCAGAGGTGCAAAGGGCATGTCGGGGATGGTCCTGACCGCAAAGTTCACATTTTCTGCGCCGTAGCGGGTACGGTCTGCTGCCTCTAGAGGGCTGAGATCAACGGTAAATTTAGCCTGTTCCAAGCCCAGATCGGCCAACTGGTGAGTTACAGAATCCGCGAGTTTTCCGGCCGATTGCGCACGCCGCTGGCTGATACGATTGGCGAGGGTGTCATAGTCGGTTGTCAGCGCTGAGATCTGCTGCTCGACTTCTGATATTCGCTGTTCCTCCGTGGTGATTGACTCGAGTTCCCCCGACAGTCGTTCGAGCAGGTCGCGCAGCTGGTCTGGCCGTACCTTGTATTTTCTTGCCGCGTCGTGAAGCACGGTCAGCCGGCTGTCTAGGCGCTGAAATTCTTCAGGGTCAAGTTCGTAGTCAACATGACAGCGGCGAATGTCGCTTACGGCATCGCTCAAAAGCGCAGTGACGTCCTGTAACTGGGATACGCTGTTGCCCAGGCGGGTATCAAATTTGCTGAGTTCTTTTAAACGATCCGATGCACGCCCAAGGAGCACTGATACTGTGCCGTCTTCTCCTTCCTCCAGCTCATGCAGAGTCTGCCACGTGCCTTCCGCCAGTTCCCGAGTGTGTGACAGTCGTGAATGAGTCCTGTCCAGTGAATCGTACTCATCCGGCTCGGGCGCAAGTGCAGTCAGGTCATCGATTTGATGACGCAAATAGTCTTCTCGTTGCGCCGAGTCATCTGCCTTGGCGCGCAGTTCTTCCAGATGGGCTATAGCGACGCTCAGTCGGTTGAAGCAATTTTCCAGAGCGTGAACATCATCGAGAGTGCCGGCAAACGCATCCAATGTTTTGCGTTGAACTGATTTCTTGAGCAGCTGGTGGTATTCGTGCTGTCCGTGAACGTCCACCAGCAGCTGACCAAGTTCGCGCAATGAACTGATCGGAACCGGACGACCCTGGATAAAACCTCGGGATGATTTTTTGTGAGATACGATTCGTCTCAGTGTGCACTCAGAACCATCAATATCAATCTCCTGACCCTTGAGCCATAGCTGCGCGGCAGGATTGTTACTGAGGTCAAAGCCGGCCTGCACTTCGCATTGCTCCGAGCCCGGTCGGATGATGTCTCCGGAAGTGCGGTCACCGAGCAGTATGGTGAGCGCATCAACAATGATCGATTTCCCTGCGCCGGTTTCGCCAGTAATAACAGTGAGGCCACCGTCAAATGAGATTTCGACGTGTTTGACGATTAGAAAATCTCGAACGTCGATCCAGGTGATCATTACGCTGAATGCAGCTGATCATCCCCAGCCAAGTTTGGAACGAAGCGCGGTGAAATGGTTGTGGCTGTTGATCCGGACCATGCGGGTCACAGTTTCTGCACGGCTGATTCGAATGATCTCGTTGCCCGTGACCGGAAGTTGCTTAAGGCCATCGATAAAGATATTGCCATCTGCGCCGGCCAGATCAAGTATCTCCAGCTCAATAATGCTGCTGTCGTCAAGCACCATGGGCCGGTGTCCAAGTGTATGCGGGCAGATGGGGGCAAAAACGATTGCCGGCAGTAACGGATGCAGTATTGGGCCACCAGCTGAAAGTGCATAGGCAGTCGAGCCCGTCGGTGTTGAAATAATCACACCATCGCCCCGGGTTCGTCCAAGAGGTTCAGAGTTGACGTGGGTATCGAACTCGATCATGCGACCGGTGTTGCCCTTGCTTAAGGTGACATCATTCAGTGCAATACTATCGTTCAGGTTTTCGCTACCGTTTGAAATCTGAACCTGCAGCATGATTCGTTCTTCTACGGTGAACTCGCCGCGGAGAAGTTCGTCCATGCCCTCGCGCATCCGGTCTGCAGAGAGATCTGTTAGAAACCCAAGTCGCCCCAGATTGACACCGATCATCGGCAGCGCATATGAGCCCAGACTGCGTGCGACGTGGAGCATGGTACCGTCACCTCCAACGACAACCGCAAGGTCTATCGTCTCACCCACCGGCAGACCGGAATCTTCAATTCGTGTGCCGGAGACATTGTCTGCAGTCGTGTCTCCGATGTAGACCGAAATGTCCCGATCTTCCAGGTGTTTTCGCAAAGCATCCAGCGTAGTGCTGACTCCAGGATCCTTATAGCGACCGAATAGTCCTACGGACGAAATTCGCATGCCAGATGGCCTTTTTTCCGTAAATGAGTGGATCGAAGAAATGTGATGGGCTGGTCCATTTTTGTTCAGTAATTGCGTATGGTACTGGCAATGGTATGATTCAGGCGTAGGCCATAAATCAGTCTGACAAACCCGATTTTACATCCAAGTTCACTCGCTGCCTAAACTCAACGATTTAACATGACAGCCGTACCAGAAATTCAACTGAGCGACAGGGCTGAAATATTGCTGCGCGAACTCGTTAGGCGCTACATAAATGATGGGGAACCTGTCGGTTCGAGGACCCTTTCACGAGAGTCCGGACTTGAACTTAGTGCCGCGACAATACGCAATGTAATGGCCGATCTTGAGGATCTTGGACTGATCCGCTCGCCACATACTTCGTCTGGACGGGTGCCGACACAGTTGGGTTACCGGATCTTTGTCGATACCATGCTCAAAGTAAAGCCGTTGGATGCGGCTTCGATCAACGAAATCAACTCCGGACTCGCGTCCGCCCGGGACCCTGACGAGTTGATGTCGATGGCATCGGAGCTGCTCTCCCAGATTACTCAGTTTGCCGGTGTGGTTCTGCTGCCCGGGGGTGAGCACGCCAATCTGCGCCAGATTGAGTTTCTACCGCTGGCTGAGGACAGAATCCTGGCGATTCTCGTTACCCAGGACGGCCGTGTTCAGAATCGTGTGCTCTTTGTCGATCGAAAATATACTCCCAGTGAACTTATAGAGGCAGCGAACTTTTTTAACGAACGTTATTCCGGCCGCTCGCTCAATGAGGTGCGCAGACGATTGGTTCAGGATATGGAACATGACAGTATCTCGATGAATCGAATTATGCGTACGGCAGTCAACATGGCCAAGGAACTGTTCACCGATCAGACCGCGTCGGACAGCGTAGTGGTTAGCGGTGAAACCAATCTTATGAGCGTGCCGGACTTCGACCAAGTTGAAAAACTCCGGGAAATCTTCGATGCGTTCAAAGCGAAGCAGGATCTGCTCCAGTTGCTCGATAAGAGCATGAACGCACGGGGGATATCTATTTTTATTGGAGAAGAATCAGGGTACAACGCATTGACGGATTGCAGTGTTGTCACGGCACCTTATGAATCAGATGGCCGCTGTATTGGCGTGCTGGGTGTGGTGGGTCCCACGCGTATGTCTTATGAGGATGTGATTCCCGTCGTTGATATCACGGCCCGATTCCTGGGCACTGCCCTTAAGTCTCTTCACTAGCGGTTGATCCGAACCGATTCAAGGGCAACGCATGCTTGGCATGCCCTTGAAAAACGAGAATATTGCCCCAGTTTTAGCCAGAGATCCAATACTGTTACCAGGTGCAAAAGCGCGAGACACACTTCATCATGACTAGAACCGGCAAAGACAAACCCCAGAAGAACGATGAAATAGCCTCCAGTGAGGTCGCTGATGAGCTGGAACTGGACAAATCTCAGACAGATGTAACCGCGGATGACTCCGACCTCAGCGCCGTCTCCTGCGGTAGGGCCCAAACGACACCAGAACCTGCTGCCGAGGCTGATGCCCAGAGTACGCCAGCGGAGGACAGCTCGGAATTAGCTGCGGAAGATGATGCAGAGTCTGCCGACCAGATTACCGCTCTGCTTGATCAGGTTACCGAATATCAAGACAGTTATCTGCGGGCTAAGGCGGAAGTCGACAACATTCGCAAACGGACTGAGACTGAGGTCGCCAATGCGCGTAAATTCGCCCTAGAGGAGTTTGTCCGGGAGCTCCTGACTGTGAAAGACAGCCTGGAAATGGCTTTGACTGTTGATCAGCAGTCGGGTCCGCAGGCGGACAACAGCGGTGTCAACGAGGGGCTGGAACTGATTCTGAGGCAACTGGAGAACGTTTTTGCGAAGTTTTCGGTTGAAACAGTTGAACCCGAAATAGGCGATAAACTCGACCCGGACCAGCACCAGGCCGTGAGCATGGAGGAGTCACAGGACATTTCGCCCAATTGCGTGAGCAAAGTCATTCAGAAAGGCTACTCGCTCAACAATCGACTTTTACGGCCTGCGATGGTGATGGTGGCAAAATCACCCGGGAAAACTGCTGAAAAAGGTTGAAAAACTGACCGACTACCCCCATTTTTGAAACATCGATCCAAGCTCGCAAGAAGATTTTCAAGGAACATAGCATGACAAATATTATCGGAATTGACCTGGGCACAACCAACTCCTGTGTCGCAGTCATGGATGGCGGTACGGCCAAGGTCATCGAAAACAGTGAAGGCGACCGGACCACACCATCTGTTGTGGCCTTTACGGAGGACGGTGAAGTGCTGGTTGGGCAGTCTGCCAAGAGACAGGCCGTTACTAACCCCCACAACACGGTTTTTGCCGTCAAACGCCTGGTCGGACGCAAATTCGACGATCAACTGGTACAACGGGATATCGACTTGATGCCGTATTCGATCGTCAAGGCCGATAATGGCGATGCCTGGGTGGAGGTTGCCGGCAAACGACTGGCTCCGCAGGAGATCTCTGCCCGCGTGCTGCAGAAAATGAAGCAGACCGCCGAGGAGTATCTTGGTGTTGAAGTCACGGAAGCGGTTATTACAGTACCGGCCTATTTCAATGATTCACAACGTCAGGCCACGAAGGATGCTGGCAGGATTGCCGGCCTTGATGTCAAGCGGATCATCAACGAGCCGACCGCTGCTGCATTGGCTTATGGAATGGAAAAGCAGCGGGGAGATCGTAAGATCGCGGTGTACGATCTAGGCGGCGGGACATTTGATATATCCATCATCGAGATCGCAGATGTCGACGGTGAGCACCAGTTCGAGGTTCTGGCGACCAACGGTGACACCTTTCTCGGCGGGGAAGATTTTGATCGCCGACTGATTGACTATCTCGCTGACGAGTTTAAGAAAGACAACGGGATGGATCTGCGTGGCGACCCACTTGCTATGCAGCGCCTCAAAGAGGGTGCCGAGAAAGCCAAAGTTGAGCTGTCTTCAAGTACACAGACCGAAGTTAACTTGCCCTATATCACGGCGGATCAAAGTGGACCCAAGCACCTGAACATGAAGCTCAGTCGGGCGAAGCTTGAGGCGATGGTGGAAGAGTTGATCCTTCGCACGATCGAGCCGTGTAAGACTGCTTTACAGGATGCCGGTCTTAGCGCCTCAGACATCGATGACATTATTCTTGTCGGTGGTCAGATTCGAATGCCAAAAGTTCAGGAAGCGGTTAAGGATTTCTTTGGACGCGAACCCCGGCGGGATGTGAATGCCGACGAGGCCGTCGCGGTGGGTGCCGCGATCCAGGGCGGTGTACTGGGCGGTGATGTCAAGGATGTGCTGTTGCTGGATGTCACACCGTTGTCCTTGGGAATCGAGACCCTCGGCGGGGTGCTGACAAAGCTGATCGACAAAAACACCACCATACCGACCAAGGCAAATCAGGTGTTTTCAACCGCTGATGATAACCAGACAGCAGTAACGGTCCATGTTCTGCAGGGTGAGCGGGAAATAGCCCAGCACAACAAGTCACTCGGTCGGTTCGATCTGACGAATATCCCACAGGCACCGCGCGGTTTGCCACAGATTGATGTCACGTTTGATATTGATGCCAATGGCATTCTCAATGTCTCAGCCAAAGACAAGGCGACCGGCAAGGAAAACAAAATCGTCATCAAGGCAGGTTCCGGTCTATCTGACGAAGAAGTTGAACGCATGGTTCAGGATGCAGAAGCACATGCCGAAGAGGATCGACAGACTCGCGAGCGGGTAGATGCACGCAATCACGCGGAGGCGATGGTTCACACTGTTCGCAAGACGCTTACTGAAGCCGGTGATAAGGTTGAAACAACCGACAAGGAAAACATTGAGTCGGCGATCAAGTCACTAGAAGAGGCGATAGAAGGTGATGACGTCGAGCAGATCAAAGAAAAAACAACGGTTCTGATGGAAGCCAGTCACAAGCTGGCAGAACAGATGTATCAGGAGCAGGATGCTCATGACTCAACGACCGGCCCGGCCGGCCCCGATGCCAGTGAGGGGTCACCAGGTCCTGCTGGCGACGACGTCGTCGACGCCGAATTCGAAGAGGTAAAGGACAAAGACAATAACTGATCACTTTATCAGGCGCCGTGAAAACGGCTATAACAGCTACAACTGTTCGGAAGCCGGCATCAGGACCGGCTTTCGTTTGTTGCAAAATACTCTGGTCTAAGCATACGGAATAATGGATAAGCGCGACTACTACCAAGTTTTAGGCACCGAAAAAAACAGTTCTGATGCCGACCTGAAAAAGGCTTATCGAAGACTCGCTATGAAGTTTCATCCGGATCGCAATCCGGGTGACCAGGAGGCTGAGAAGAAGTTCAAAGAAGCAAAAGAAGCCTACGAAGTTCTGTCTGATCCCCAGAAAAGATCCGCATTCGATCAGTTTGGGCACGCCGGCGTGGACAGTTCCTCGGGTATGGGTGGCGGACCCGGCGCTGCAGGGTTTGGTGATGTTTTTGGTGATATTTTTGGTGATATCTTCGGCGGTTCCGGTGGTAGGAGAAGCTCGAATCGAGGCAGTGATCTGCAGTATTCCCTGGATCTTTCCCTAGAAGATGCCGTAAGAGGTACTGAAACCCGTATTCGTGTGCCCACACTGGTCAGCTGTAAGACCTGCAGCGGATCTGGTGCGAGGCCTGGCACGTCGCCCGGTGCCTGTTCCACTTGCGGTGGTCAGGGACAAGTGCGCATGCAGCAGGGATTTTTCTCAATTCAGCAGACCTGTCCCCAGTGCCGGGGCAAAGGTACTGTGATTACTTCGCCCTGTAGTGACTGTAATGGGGGTGGCCGTGTTCAGAAAACTAAGACGCTGCAGGTCAAGATCCCGGCCGGTGTAGACGATGGTGATCAGATCCGTCTGTCAGGCGAGGGAGAGGCAGGCACGACAGGTGCAGCGCCAGGTGACCTTTACGTTCAGGTCCGTCTGAAAGAGCACCCGATCTTTACCCGGGATGGAGACAACCTTTACTGTGAGATGCCCATCAGTATTGCTGCAGCAGCGTTGGGAGGCGACATTGAAATTCCGACGCTTCAAGGACGGGCCAACCTCAAGATTCCATCGGAAAGTCAGTCAGAGCGGATCTTTCGTCTTCGCGGCAAGGGGGTGCGTAATGTGCGCAGCAAAGCACAGGGAGATCTTTTCTGCAAGATCAAGATCGAAACGCCGGTTAACCTCAACCGCAAGCAAAAAGATCTGCTGATGGAGTTTGACCGACTGACCCAGGAAGGGGGGGAGCGGCATCGCCCACGCGAAAATTCGTGGTCAGATCGGCTGAAGTCCTTTTTCGGGGATATTGTGTCTTGACGCTGGACAGAGTCGCCGCGCTGTTAGAACCCGCGTTTCCTATTTTGTCCTGCCACGGAGATCGTTCACGCTGCGTATAATGCAGTTCCGTTGATCTGTTAGAGCATGCCCGATGATTGTTGTTACCCCGACACCACTGGATGGCGTTGTCGTTGTGGAGCCCACAGTGTTTGACGATGACCGCGGCTTTTTCATGGAAAGCTTCAACAGCCACGACTTCGCCGAGGCAGGGCTGCTTTCTGTGTTCGTGCAGGACAACCAGTCTCGATCAACCCGGGGTGTGCTGCGCGGTCTTCATTATCAGTATCCCAACTGGCAGGGAAAGCTGGCTCGGGTTATTGTCGGTGATGTCTTCGACGTGGCTGTAGATATCCGTCGGTGCTCTCCGGCTTTCGGTATGTGGTTTGGAATTGTCTTGTCGGCCGAGAACAAGAAACAGTTATACATCCCGCCGGGCTATGCCCACGGCTTCTGTGTGTTGAGTGATGTCGCGGAGATGTTCTATAAGTGTACGACACCCTATTGTGCTGACAACGATGCCGGTGTTCGCTGGGATGACCCTGAAATCGGAATCGACTGGCCGGTGTCTACGCCCATCCTATCGGAAAAAGATGCCCAGGCTCCGTTGCTCAGCGAAATCGGCGATCTCGCGGTCTAAGGTGTATCTGCGCAGTGAAGATACTGGTCTTCGGCAGGATAGGTCAACTGGGATCTGCGCTCGCTGAAGTCCTATCAGATTGTTACGAAACCCGGTTTATTGATCAGCCGGAACTCGACCTGACGGCGCCAGAGAGCGTTCGTGATCACGTACAGACCTATCAGCCTTCGATCGTAATCAATGCCGCCGCTTATACGGCCGTTGACCGGGCTGAAACGGAACCAGAACTTGCCCATATTATCAATGCCCGCGCACCGGGATCATTGGCTTGTGCGTGCGACGAAGTCGGTGCTGTGTTGATACATTATTCAACGGACTATGTTTTTGATGGCACGGCATCGGTGCCCTACACTGAGACTACAGCAGTGGCTCCAGCTGGGGTATACGGTCATTCCAAACTGGCCGGAGAAATAGCGGTGGCCGGCGCGACCCAACGGCACGTGATACTGCGCACGGCCTGGTTGTATTCAGCAGTTGGACATAATTTTGTGAAAACAATGCTGAAGCTGGCCAATACCGGTCAGCCGATTCGCGTGGTGGCAGACCAGATTGGCTCGCCTACATATGCCCAGGATCTAGCCCGTGCAACACGGCGCATTATTGAAGTGTTGAACAGCAGTCGCGAGGACTGTTTTGGGCTGTACCACGTGACCAATACCGGCACCACCAGCTGGTATGGTTTGGCTCAGGAAATATTTCGATTGACAGCACAACTGGATGTGGTCGTGCAACCCATCAGCACTGAAGAGTACCCCACACCGGCCCCGAGGCCAGCCTATACCGTGCTGGATTGTTCCAAACTGGAGCGGGTATTTGGATTGACGCTGCCGAGTTGGCGTGACGCACTGGCCCGGTGTATCACCAGTCTGTAGGGCCAGACCGACAGCGATGAAGGTACTGGCGATTGAGACAGCAACAGAGGCGTGCTCAGCAGCCTACGCAGATGATGACCAGATTATTGAGCGTTTCCAGATCGATCCGAAGGGGCATTCAGAGCGCATTCTGCCGATGGTGGAATCGGTTCTGAGTGAGGCAGGCGTTGTGCGGGCCGAGTTGGAAGCCATCGTGTTTGATTCGGGCCCAGGCTCTTTTACCGGTATTCGGATTGGTGCAGGCGTTGCGCAGGGAATTGCCCTGGGTCTTGATCTGCCGCTGGTGGCAGTTTCCTCCCTGATGGGCCTTGCTCAGGGTGTCAGCCGTGTGGTTGATGGCTGTACGGCCGTACTGCCGGCGATCGATGCACGGATGGGTCAGGTTTATTGGGCGTGCCTGGTTCGCGATCCTCAGGAAGCAACCGGTTGGCGCTGGCAGCAGATGCCCCAGGTGACCGATCCGGAGGCTGTCGATGGGCCAGGGGTTGAAGAAATCGGTGTGGGCAGTGGCTGGGACCGTTACGCGGAGATACTGAGTCGGAATGGACGGACGATATGGCACCAGGACCGTTATCCCAGCGCCCGGGATCTGATCGAGGTTGCCCAACGGTTACTGTGCGCAGGTTCAGCGACCCCATCGACAGCTGAGCTGACCTACGTCCGGAATAAGGTTACCGGATAAATCTCCTTTCTAGTCAGTCAGTCGAGAGTAATTGATATCGTACCCTGAAACCCGCTGCGACACCCACTTCCGCTACTTGGCCACGTTCCTGAGTATTGGCCGCTCAGTGATTCCGAGTTACCTGAAAGAGTAAAGGTCACGGTAAAGGTAGTCTCTGTCGTGTCGACAGTTTCTGTTGTAGTTATGCTCAAGCTAGCGGTACCCTCATTGCTGTTTTCCTGATCACCTGTGAGCGTGTTGTCTCCACTGCTGTTTGCAGAGGCCTGAACAGAAGTGCCTGTGAGGTCAGCGCTCGTAAAGCAGCTATGATCGGTTACGATGAGGGTGCCCGTAACGGTTCCTGCGTTGTCCGAGAGTGTGAGGCTGAGACTTCGATCTGGGTTGGTGGCATCTTCAATACTACCTGACCACTGACCCGACACATTGAAGGCCTGGTTGTAAATGCCTCCGCTGGAGCTGCCCCCGCAACTTGCCAGTAGACCTGTAATGGCCAGGAGTGTACAGCCGAAGAGCGCTTTTTTTATTTTGGTTGGCACGATTTTCTGCTGGGTGATTTGAAGGATCGTACTGTAACGCAAGTGCCGGGGCTTAATCATCAGTTCAATGTGTGTTTAGTCTCAGTGGTACAGACATATCCTGTGTTCAGAAGGCATTAAGGCGAGAGTTTGTTGGACAGAATTTCATTTACCGCTTTCGGGTTGGCTTTGCCACCCGTTTCCTTCATGACCTGGCCTACCAGAAATCCCAGAACTTTTTCTTGCCCCTGCCTGACTTGGTCGGCCTGTTCCCTGAACTTCGATAGTATCTTTTCGATAACCTGTTCCAACTCGGCACTGTCGGATATCTGTTTCAGGCCACGGGCTTCTATGATTTGGTCTACATCACCACCGTTTTCCCATAAGTCGGAAAATATGTCCTTTGCTATTTTTCCTGATATGGACTGATCATCAATCCTGCAGATCAATCTGCCGAGTGCGGTCGGAGATACCTGACTCTGTTCGATCGGAAGACCATCTCGATTCAACGCGGCCATCAGGTCTCCAGTAACCCAGTTGGCGGCACTTTTGCTGTTACCCGCGGCCGCTCTGACCGTCTCCTCAAAGTAATCAGCAATCCCACGATCGGCAGTCAGTTGTTGAATATCTGACCTTCCCAACTGGTAAGTTCCAACAAAACGGTCACATCGGGCATCTGGAAGTTCCGGCAGTGACGATCTCAGATTCTCCAGTTCGGCATCTTCTATCAGCAGTGGCGGTAGGTCCGGGTCAGGGAAATAACGGTAATCATGTGCTTCCTCTTTTCTCCGCATAGGGCGGGTCTGATCCATCTGCGGATCATAAAGTCTGGTCTCCTGAACAACCTGCCCCCCATCCTCGATCAGATCGATCTGACGCTGAATTTCATGATTGAGTGCCCGCTCTATAAAGCGAAAGGAGTTGATGTTCTTTAATTCAGCTCGGGTACCGAGTTCTGTATCACCTTCAACTCTGACGGAAATGTTTGCGTCGCAGCGGAATGAGCCTTCCTGCATGTTGCCATCACAGATTTTCAGATAGCGAACAAGTGAGTGAATTTTTTTCAGATAGGCAATAGCCTCGGCTGGTGAGCGCATGTCGGGTTCGGATACAACTTCAAGCAGGGGGATGCCTGCCCTATTAAGATCGATACCTGACATCTCCCCGAAACCATCGTGCAGTGATTTTCCCGCATCCTCTTCAAGATGTGCTCGAGTAATCCGGATCTCTCTTAGTGCGTCACCTTCACCGATATTGATTTTGCCGCCGGATACAATGGGTATTTCATACTGGCTGATTTGGTAACCTTTGGGCAGGTCTGGATAGAAATAATTTTTTCGAGCAAATACTGATCGACGGTTGATTGTTGCACCGATTGCCAGTCCAAAAGTTGCCGCCATCAGGACTGCAGTACGGTTCATCACCGGCAGGATACCCGGCAGGGCGATGTCAACTGCACAGGCCTGGGTATTGGGATCGGCACCGTAGTGAGTGGAGGCGCCTGAAAATATCTTGCTTTGAGTCTGAAGCTGGACGTGCACCTCCAGCCCAATGACGCTTTCCCAGCGTGTCACTCGTAATCTCCCGGAATGCGCTGGTGCCAGTCAGTGACCTTCTGATAGGCGTGCGCCGCAGAAAGGATATTGGCCTCCTTGAGGTATGGCCCGGTCAGTTGTAAGCCGATTGGAAGTCCTGATTGATCGAATCCCGCTGGTAGAGAAATCGCGGGCAGACCGGCCAGGTTAGCCGGCACAGTAAACACATCGTTAAGGTACATCGAGACCGGGTCATCAAGGTTCTCACCCAGTGCGAAAGCAGTTGAGGGAGTCGTTGGCCCCGCGATGAGGTCACACTGTTTGAACGCCTGATTAAAATCATTGGCGATGATTCGACGGACTTTCTGGGCCTTGAGGTAATAGGCATCGTAATAGCCAGCCGACAGCGCGTAAGTACCGATAAGAATTCTGCGTTTAACCTCATCACCAAAGCCCTCTGCGCGGCTTTTTTCGTACATATCAAGTAAATCATCAAACTCCGGGGTTCGATGTCCGTAGCGTACACCGTCAAATCTTGACAGGTTCGAAGAAGCTTCAGCGGGCGCAATGACGTAAAACGCAGCAATGCCGGCGCCACTGTTGGGTAACTCAATATCAACCAGCTTTGCGCCGAGTTTTTCGAATTCCTGTAAGGCTGTTTCTATGGCAGACAGCACCTCGGCGTCGATCGAGGGATCAAGAAACTCTTTGGGAATCCCCAGCCTGACGTTTTCGAGTCCAGTGTTCAGCGTGGAAAGATAATCTGGAACAGCGGTGTCTAGGGAAGTCGAATCCCGGCTGTCGAATCCGGCCATAGTCTGCAGCAGCAGGGCTGCATCTTCGGCCGACTGGGTAATTGGTCCGGCCTGATCCAGTGATGAGGCATAGGCCACCATGCCATAACGGGAAATTCGTCCGTACGATGGTTTAAGTCCCGTCAGGCCGCAGAATGCGGCTGGCTGCCGGATTGAACCCCCGGTGTCTGTACCGATGGCGGCTGGTGCCAGTCTGGCAGACACTGCTGCTGCCGAGCCACCTGAACTGCCGCCAGGTACCTGCGCTGTGTTCCACGGGTTGAGTACCGGTCCGAAATACGACGACTCATTGGAAGAACCCATGGCAAATTCATCCATGTTGGTTTTTCCTAGCACGATGAAGCCGTCTTTATCGAGACGCTCAACGACGGTTGCATCGTAGGGTGATACGAAATTGGACAATATTCTGGATCCACAACTTGTGAGTAAATCTTGGGTACAGAATATATCTTTCAGTGCAACAGGCAGGCCCTTGAGATCCGCGTTATGCTCATCTCGCCTTGTGTGATCAGCTTGTTGGGCGCGTGCCAGGGCCTGTTCCCGATCGACACTCACAAACGCGTTCAGCTGCCGGTTCTGCTCTATCCGGTCCAGAAAGTGAGCAGTGATCTCCGTGCTGCTGATCTCACCAGTTACTAACATACTGCTCAGGGAGGTCAGGCTTTGCCGGTGCGGCATCGTTAGAGGTTTCCTGAGAACAACGGATTCTGGAGGAGATGATCCAAAGCCTTGGTGTACCGGCGCTAAGCGATCACTTTTGGCACCAGGTATAAACCCTGTTTCACGGCTGGTGCGATGGCCTGAAACCGGTCCCGTTCATTTACTTCTTTCACCTCGTCGTCCCGAAGTCGCAATTGGATATCCTGAGGGTGGGCCATTGGCTGGATTCCTTCAGTATCGATCTTGTTCATCTGTTCCACCAGGGTGAGGATGTTGGATAGATCGATGCTGTAGCGTTCAGCCTCGTGCGGTTCAATACGGATACGGGCGAGTCGTGCGACACGCTCTACGTCTGATTTGGAAATTGACACGACCAGGTGGGGACATTCATTGTTAGAGGCCAATTATACCCTGCTCTGGTTGAACCGGCAGGGGTACCCTGTGCTACAGTATGCGGCTTAATCTCGCTTCATATCTTTATCGTTTACTCGGCAGACGCATGTTATTCAAGAGTTTTTTTGGCCTATTTTCCAACGACTTGGCAATCGACCTGGGGACAGCCAATACGCTTGTGTATGTGCGAGAGCGTGGTGTAATCCTCAATGAACCTTCGGTGGTTGCGATACGAACCGGTTCTATCACACCAGAAAAATCGGTACTGGCCGTTGGGCAGGAGGCAAAACTGATGTTGGGCCGAACGCCCGGCAATATTCAGGCAATACGGCCCTTAAAAGATGGTGTCATCGCAGATTTTACGATCACGGAGATCATGCTGAAATATTTTATCAGAAAGGTTCAGCAGAACCGTTTTTTCTCCAGTCCCCGAATTGTGATCTGCGTACCCGGCGGGTCTAATCAGGTTGAACGTCGGGCGATCCGAGAATCCGCCGTGACAGCCGGTGCTCGCGAGGTGTATTTGATTGAAGAGCCGATGGCCATGGCGATAGGTGCTGCGTTGCCCGTTGCCGAGCCGACCGGTTCTTTGGTACTCGATATCGGAGGTGGGACCACTGAAGTCGCTGTGTTGTCACTTGGCGGGATCGTTTTTGCCACTTCTCTACGCGTTGCTGGTGACACTTTTGATGATGCGATTATCAATTATGTCCGCCGTAGGCATGGATTGCTGATTGGCGAAGCAACGGCGGAGCGAGTGAAGAAGGCGATTGGAACGGCTTGGATCGACTCTGATCACCGTGAAATGGAAATCAAGGGTCGTGATGTGGCCGAAGGAATGTCGCGCAGTCTGTTGATCGGCAGTGACGAGGTCTACGATGCGATCAGTGACGCCTTGACTCAGATCGTCCGTGTAATTCGGGAAACGCTCGAGAATACACCACCTGAACTGGCTGCCGATATTGGTGAACGCGGTATGGTGATTGCCGGTGGTGGAGCACTGATCAGGGATATGGACCGACGGCTGATGCAGGAAACCGGTTTGGCCGTGGTTATTGCTGACGATCCCTTGACCTGTGTCGCAAGAGGCTGTGGTCGCGCACTCGAAGACATGGCAGTGTTGGGGGATGTTTTCACGCGGGAGTAGCATGGCTGCTTTTAATCACTGTGATAAGGTGAGAACTGATGGCAGGAGCTACCAAATAAGGGATCGCCGGTAGCCCGTCGAGTGAAACTTCGCCGCTACGAATCTGTACACGCGTTGTTGTTTTTTGTGCTGTTGTCTATCGTTCTGATGACAGGTCACTTCTACAGTGAGAACGTTCGTCAGATTGCGCGGGTGCTTTCTGTTCTCAGTGTGCCCGTTCATCTGATCGCAGCATCTCCTTCGACCGTATATCGATGGTTCGAGGGAAGTCTGGACTCAAAGGATAAACTTAGACTGGAATTGGCTGAACTGAGTCGGAAGCAGCTCGTACTTCAGACACGTCTTCAGCAACTCAAGGCTCTCGAGTCTGAAAACAAACGGCTGAGAAATCTGCTGCATGCAGGCGCTCGACTCGCGAGCAAGATTCAACTTGCCGAACTGGTCAAGGTTAACCTTCATGGTTCCTCGCACTCTGTGCTGATCAACCGAGGTGCGGCTGACGGGGTCATAGTCGGTCTGCCGGTGATAGACGAGGGTGGGGTGGTTGGCCAAGTCACGCGGGTGGGCTCGTTTCGTAGCGCTGTGACGCTGCTCACAGATCCAGCACAAGGTGTTCCGGTTCAGACTGTACGCACAGGTTTGCGGGCAATAGCTTTTGGAGCAGGGGGATCGAGGAAGCTGCGGTTGCTCTATGTCGATCGTAATGCAGATATTCGTATTGGTGACTTGCTGGTGACATCTGGTCTGGGTGGTATCTACCCTTCGAGGTACCCTGTCGCGCATATCAGCGAAATTAAGCGCTACGTCGATGAGGCGTTCATGGCTGTCCAGGCGATGCCCAGCGCGCGCCTTAATAAAGGGCGTCAGGTCGTGCTTGTCTGGCATGATAGCGCTGAATCGCCCGCTGAATTGGATCCAGCGCTCCCGGTAGCTGCGGACAGCGAAAATGACTAGTCTGTTCGCCAGCCGCCAACGGGTCTGGGTTATTCCGGCGACATTCTTGGCGTCGTATGTGCTTGTTTCGTTTCCCGTTGAACCTCAGTGGCGCGGCTATGTGCCTGATTGGGTTACCTTGGTTCTGATCTACTGGTGTATGGCAGCACCACAAAGAGTTGGTGTGGGTGCCGCCTGGCTGGTTGGATTGGGGCTCGACCTCCTGTCTTTCGGTCTGGTTGGCAGTCATGCATTAACCAAGACGGTGATTGCGTTCCTGGTGGGCCGCGTGGCGTTGAGGCTCAGAGCCTATCCGGTCTGGCAGCAGACCGCCTTTATACTGATTTTGCTTGTGATCGAAACTGCCATACTGGTTGTCATTGAGTACCTAGTAGACGGACAGTTGGGGGGTATGTTCAGTTGGCCAGCGCTGGCAGTTGGTGTTGCCGTTTGGCCGTTGCTGTTCTGGTTTCTTCGCCGTTGCCGACGCTGGGGCCGACTGCCGTGATGAAGAAACACATCATTAACGATCGCGACCAGGACGTGCGAACTGTCAAGACCCGACTGATGATCTCCGCTGTCGTGATGGTCGTGCTAACGGTTATTTTGCTGGGTCGTTTTTTTGTCTTGCAGGTTACGCATCACGACCAATATCGCATGATGTCTCTGGACAACCAGATTGATTTGCGCCCCTTACCGCCAGTTAGAGGGATGATCTTTGATCGCTACGGCATGGTGCTTGCAGAAAACCAATCCGTCTATGAGCTGGAAGTCATACCTGAGAACGTCAACGATATGGATCGCATGCTCAGTGAGATCGGTATGCTGGTCGAGTTAACCGATCAGAATATTCGGCGGTTCCGAAGGAATGTGAAACAAAGACCTAGATTTGAGAGTCAAATTCTCAAATCCCGCCTTACCGATGCCGAGGCTGCCCGTTTTGCTGTTCGACAGCACCAGTTTCCAGGGGTGACACTCAGTGCGAGCCTGCGTAGGGTTTATCCTCAAAAAGACTTGGCTGGACACGTTGTTGGCTATGTGGGTAGGGTCAGTGAGCAGGATCTTAAGAAGATCGATACTCGGGCCTACAAGGGAACAAGTTACATCGGTAAGATCGGCATCGAATCCTTTTATGAAACAGAACTGCTTGGTCAAGTTGGTGTTCAGCAGGTAGAGACCGATGCGTATGGGCGGGTGGTCAGACAAATCAGCCATGTGGCTGCCAGAGCCGGAACAAATGTTTACTTGACACTGGACGTACAGCTTCAGAAAGTCGCAATAGAAGCACTGGGGGAACGTCGTGGTGCAGTGGTGGCCCTGGAACCGTCCACTGGCGACATTTTGGCTTTTGTGAGTACGCCGACCTATGACCCAAACCTTTTCGCACAGGGTATCAGTCATGAGGCCTATGGAAACTTACGTGGGTCGGTCGATAAACCCCTCGTGAATCGGGCTTTGTATGGTCGTTACGCACCAGGATCAACGATCAAGCCCCTGTTGGCACTGGCTGCCCTGGAGCACGGCTTGAAGTCTCAAGAGAAGGTATTGTGCACGGGTCGCTACGCATTGCCTGGGAGCAGTCGTAAGTATCGTTGCTGGCGACGTAAAGGCCATGGATACGTAAATCTCCACGATGCGCTTGAGCAGTCGTGCGACGTGTTTTTTTATGAGCTCGCACATTCGATCGGCATCAGAAAAATGGCAGACTATTTCGGCCGATTCGGATTTGGACGGCAGACAGGGATTGATCTTCTGGATGAACCGACGGCGCTGCTTCCGACCCCTGAATGGAAGAAGAAAAACCGGCAGGAGTCCTGGTATCCAGGGGAGACTATTATTACCGGCATTGGTCAGGGATATCTGCTGGTTACACCGCTGCAGCTGGCCTATGCTACTGCGACGCTGGCCAATCGAGGGCGTGCGATCAGGCCTCGGTTGCTCCGCGGACTTGAGAATCCTGGTTCCGGAGCCATCACCCATCCAGCGCAGCGGCGGGGATTAAGTGTCGAAAACAAGGATTCGAGTACCTGGGATCGGGTCATTGCAGGGATGGAATCGGTACTTCACGGTTCAAGAGGTACCGCCAGGGCCAGTGGCAGGAACAGTCCTTACCGTATAGCCGGCAAGACCGGTACTGCACAAGTCGTCTCGATTCCTGAAGATTGGGATAATCGCAGCGACGAACTACCTGAGGAGTTACGCGATCACGCCCTGTTTATTGCTTTTGCACCGGTCGAACAGCCGCGAATCGCCATTGCCGTGGTGGTTGAAAACGGGGGAAGTGGAAGTCGTGTAGCGGCACCCATTGCGCGCAAGATCATGGACTACTATTTCATCGATAGATTAAGACGGGCCTCCCTTCCGGGAATAGCGAATGTATTCGGGTAGAAAAATGCATGTGGATGGCCCACTCCTGCTGGGTGTGCTGGCCCTTTGTGTATTAGGGCTGGTACTCATTTACAGCGCCAGCGGTGAAAACTGGAATCTGATGTGGCGACAAGGGATCAGGCTGTTGCTTTCGCTAGGTGTGCTGTTCGCTGCAGCACAGATTCCACCGGAAGTTGTTCGGCGTCTGTCGCCACACATATTTATAGGCGGATTACTTATCCTGGTGCTGGTTCTGGTGGCCGGTTATGTGGGTAAAGGCGCCCAGCGGTGGTTGGATTTGGGGGTTTTTCGATTTCAACCCTCCGAATTGATGAAACTCGGTGTGCCGATGGCGGTGGCGTGGCTATTAACACGGCGTGCTATGCCACCCCGGTTTCTTGATGTGCTTGGCGTACTGCTGATCATTGCCTTACCTTCACTACTTGTTGTCGTTCAGCCTGACCTCGGTACTGCCATAATGCTAACCGTGTCCGGTCTGCTTGTTCTTTTCCTGGGTGGAATCCGATGGCAGCATCTACTGATGCTGATCGGGGCGGCGGTCGCCGCGGCACCGTACCTCTGGGCTCAACTACATCACTATCAGCAACAACGAATTCTGAATATGTTCGATCCCTGGTCGGACCCTCTTGGCAGCGGATATCACGCTATTCAGTCCATGATTGCGATCGGTTCGGCTGGCTTGGCCGGAAAGGGATGGCTTGCTGGGAGTCAGTCGCACCTGAAATTTATTCCGGAGAGAAGTACTGACTTTATATTCGCTGTTTTCGCAGAAGAGTTCGGTCTGGTAGGGGTCATTGCCCTGGTCACACTGTATGTGTTTCTAGTAGGGCGGTGTCTGGTCATGGCTTATCATGTCAGAGAAGTATTCTCACGTTTACTGATCGGCGGCCTGGCGCTGACGTTTTTCTTTTACTTCTTTGTAAACGCTGCAATGGTCGCAGGTATGTTGCCGGTGGTTGGCGTCCCCTTGCCGCTGGTCAGTTATGGTGGTACTTCAATGCTCACACTGATGGCAGCCTTTGGAATTATGATGGGGGCCTACACGCGTCGGGGGTTAATGACATGAAGACACACAGCATGTTTTCGAGTGAGTTCGTCTCCAAAATGGCTTTCTCCTGCCTGAGTGGGCTGGTTGTACTCCTGCTGAGTCTGTTACCGGGGTCTACGGCCCGGGCAGTGTCGCTCGAGAAGTATCCTCAATTGATTGAACTTGCCGATCGGTTGGTCCAGGAACACGACTTGGATCGGACTCAACTCCTGGATTGGTTTGAACACGCTCAAATCAAGAAAAAAATTATCAAAGCGATGAACCGACCGGCTGAGCGGTTGTCGTGGCACCGGTACCGAGGACTGTTTGTGAATGAGGGATCTGTACGGAACGGTGTTAAGTTTGCGAAGCGGCATCGGGCCCTGTTAGACCGCGCTGAAGCCAGGTTCGGTATTCCGATCGAAGTGATCGTTGCCATTATTGGAATAGAAACCCGCTATGGCGAAGTTACAGGGAATCTGAGGGTGTTGGACAGTCTCGCCACACTGGCACTGGAGTACCCACGCAGAAGTAAGTTCTTCTCGTCCGAATTGGAACACTATATGGTGTTGGTGCGCGACAACAAACTCGATCCATTGGTCGTCAAAGGATCTTATGCCGGGGCGATGGGTATTCCTCAGTTCATGCCCAGCAGTTACCGGCGTTACGCGATAGATTTTGATGGTGACGATAGAAGAGATCTCCTAAACAGCGTCGCTGATGCCATCGGCAGTGTTGCCAATTATCTGGCGGTCCACCGATGGCGAAAAGGTGAACCCATAGCATTGCGGATTCCTGTTGAACTATCAGTTCAGCTTGAGTCCTTTGTAACTCGGGGCCTGAAGCCCAACACGCCGCTGGCCACACTGGTCCAAGCTGGCGTGAAACTTGTTCCTGGCGTTGACCTTAATTGGAATGTCGGAGTTATGCGGTTTGATCAAGGGAGCAAGGTTGAATACCGGCTTGGCTATCACAACTTCTTTGTCATCACGCGTTACAACCGGAGCCAGAATTATGCGATGTCCGCATTTGAACTTGCGGAGCAGATCGCAGCCAGGATTAAGGATTAATTTTCGGTGGTATTGCGGCTTTCTCTGCTGGCGATGGCCGCCCTTTGGTTGACTGGCTGCAGTTTTTGGGGTGACAAGCCGCGCAGTGGCGCATATTTTGAAGATGATGGACCACCAGCCTACGCTGGACCAGATCCCTCTTCTGTGCCCGATGCAGTTCCCAGGATAGAACCGTTAAGTAAAATCGGCAATGCGCCCTACCGGGTGAATGGTGTTCGGTATGTACCGATGAAAAGCGCACGCGGTTACAAAGAAAATGGCACAGCTTCCTGGTATGGCCGAAAGTTTCACGGTCGTCGAACGTCCAGTGGTGAAACCTATGACATGTACGCGATGACCGCTGCGCATAAAACATTGCCATTGCCGACCTATGTGCAGGTGAAGAATCTCGACAATGGTGTCAATGTGGTCTTGCGGGTTAATGATCGAGGACCATTTCTGGGGGGACGCTTGATTGATCTGTCATATATGGCTGCGCGCAAGCTGGGTATGACGGCATCCGGCACAGCTCGCGTAGAGGTGACCGCGGTAAAAGATCATTCAGCGTCTGCCCCAGTTGCTAATGTTTCACTAACCCAGCGCAATAACAGGCTGGTCTACGCTCAAGCCGGTAGTTTCCGACTTCTGGGAAATGCGCATGCTCTGCGTGAAAGACTCACTCACCAGGGTATCTCTCGGGTGAACGTTTCCCCCACAAGGGTCGATAACACGCTGTATTATCGGGTTTGGGTGGGCCCTTTGAGATCTGACTTGAAGTTGAGTGAGATAATTGATCAGATTACCCGCATTACGGGTGTTGAACCACATATTATTGAGAACGACTGACGAGGCACACTATGGGTTACAGATTACGCACGATTTATTTTCTGACCCCGCTTTTTGTGCTTCTATTTATTCCGACACTACTGTCGGCTTATGAATCTGATCTCGCCGAGAGTGCCCGTTCTCTCATACAACCGCCCAGTCTTAAGGCGTCATCCTGGCTGCTCATGGATTCTAGAACGGGAACAATCATTGCCTCTGAGAAAAAAGATAAACGGATCGAGCCTGCAAGTCTGAGCAAGCTGATGACAGCTTATGTGGTATTTCAGGAGATCCAAAGAGGCATCGTTAGACTGGACGAAGAGGTCACCGTCAGCGAGAAGGCATGGAAAACAATGGGGTCCCGGATGTTTATCGAACCAGGTGATCGGGTCAGAGTCGAGGACTTGTTATTGGGGCTGATCGTCCAGTCCGGAAATGATGCGGCAGTCGCCCTTGCCGAGCATGTTGCCGGGAGTGAAGCAGGATTTGCCGACCTGATGAATCAGGCCGCTGTGCAGATGGGTTTGAAGAATACTCATTTTGTTAATTCAACCGGGCTTCCACATCCTGACCACTTCAGTACGGCGTATGATATTAGTGAAGTCACGCGTACGATCATCCGGCAACAGCCCGAGCACTACGGCTTCTACGCCATTTCGGAATTTACCTGGAATGGAATAACGCAGAAGAACCGCAATCCACTGTTGGCCCGAGATGACACGGTAGACGGCGTTAAGACGGGCCACACAAAGTCTGCCGGGTACTGTCTGGTGGGCTCGGCTGAGCGGAACAACATGCGATTGATCGCCTCGGTTATGGGCGCCAGCAGTGAGCGCAGTCGAGCTAATTCAGTTTATTCGTTGTTGAAATACGGTTTTGCTGCTTATGAATTTCACCACTTGTATGGAAATCAGGCAGCGATCCTGCAGGCCGATATATTCAAGAGCAAAGTTGAGTCTATCCCCGTGGGAATCAGTCAGGGTATCGATCTTCTATTGCCCAAAGGTTCAGGTGCATCACTACAAGCAAAAGTCCAGCTGTCAGAGCCTCTGGTCGCGCCGTTAGAGATTGGGCAGGAAGTCGGTACACTGACAATACTGCTTAAGAATGCCGTACTGGTCACCCGGCAGTTGATCGCGCTTGGTCCAGCGCCTGCCGCATCCTGGTTCGGTGGATTGACCGACTCGCTTCAACTCTGGCTTCGCTGAATGGAGGATCAACGTGGTGATCATATCGGCCAAGGGCTGGATCTACTGGAATTTCCCTGCCGGTATGAGATTAAGGCCATGGGTAAATATGATGCGTTGTTTGAAACACGGGTTCACAAAATTGTCGGCCGACACCTGGGCGATGTTCCCATTGTCCAGACGGTTACTCGGGAGAGCACTGGAGGTCGGTACGTATCGGTGACATGCACAATTGAAGCTATCAGTCGTGAGCAACTTGATTCAATCTATCTGGACCTACACAGCGAAGTGGATGTGTTGGTCACCCTCTAACTGAACCGGGTGCTTTTCAGGTGGTGGAACAGCCCATGGACTTTCTTGTTGTCCGTGATCTTGGATTGAAGTCGTATCATTCTGTGCTCGATGATATGCAGCGGTTTACCCGTACGCGTACGCGAGGCACAGCCGATGAAATCTGGTATGTACAGCACCCCGCAGTTTATACGCGCGGAGTGAGTTGCCATGATTTACCCTGGGGCGATGGTCGGGACCTGGAACTGGTTGATAGTGATCGTGGCGGGCAGATAACCTACCACGGTCCTGGCCAACTGATTGCATACCTGCTGCTTGACCTGCGCCGATGTGGTCTGGGCGTCCGGGGATTGGTCGCTCGAGTTGAGCAGGTGATTGTTCAGCTGCTGGCTAATCATGAGCTGAGCGGCGACATTCGGCCTGGTGCACCGGGTGTTTATATCGATGGTGAAAAAATTGCTGCATTAGGTCTTAGAGTCCGGAATGGATGCACATACCACGGTTTGAGCCTTAATGTAGATATGGATCTATCGCCCTTTGGTTTCATCGATCCATGTGGTTATCAGGGTCTCGCGGTAACCCAGCTTAAGTCACAGGGTATTTCTGTTTCGCTCTCAAGCATTCAGGACGAGCTGACTGATCTATTTGTGTCGAGTCTTGGTTATGATTCCACAGTCGCAGACCCGCCAGTAAAAGAGAATTAGGTAAAGTGGATCTGGTAAGGCGACTGCGGATTCAGCCGGACTCCATCTAACCGTTATGTGGTACGGGAAGTCAACCCAGTCAGCGCGGGTTATTTTGTGCGTTGGCGATCCGCCTGGCTTCAGACAGTCGATCAACTGTGCCTACATCTATCCACTGGCCAGAAAAATGCTGGCCAGACAGCTGATTCCCGTCTGCAGCCTGTCTTAAAAGCCCCGCGAGTGGAAACCGGCCCCGGGGGCTGTCATTAAACAGGCTGTGACGATAGATGCCGATTCCTGAAAATGTCAGGCTCACCGAGTTGCCCACAGGTTGATTCAGTACTTTTTGTCCCAACAGGTGAAAGTCTCCAGCTGGATTGTGGACAGGGTTGTCGACTAGCAGTAAATGCCCTTGACCGTCGATACCGTCAGGGAGTGAATCAAGGTACAGATCGGTCCAGATGTCACTGTTAAGAACAACGAAAGGGTCGGTTGTTATCAGCCTCAGCGCCTGTCGTATCCCACCACCGGTATCCAGGGCGCCTTCAGGTTCGTGAGAATAGACAACCGACAATCCGTAGCGTTTGCCATCGCCGATATGAGATTCGATCATGTCGCCGAGGTGGTCGAGGTTGATCACCACCTGATCGACTCCAGCCTGTGCCAAAGCGACTAAATGATGCTCGATCAGGCAGCGGTCACCGATCTTGATCAGGGGTTTGGGCAGGTGATCAGTAAGCGGTCTGAGTCGTTCTCCGCGACCCGCTGCCAGAATCATTGCGTGAGAGTATTTCCAGGGCATCGGGGTAACCTGCTACACAGAAAGCATGTGACTTCGGTCTGATCCGGGTGTTGCCTATAATAACGTACGTAGAGGTCTCGATTGCTTAACAAAGCTAAAGTTGTTTCGTGCGGGGTCAGGTATCGGATGTCCAGGCAGCTCAAACCTATGGAATCACATCACAGCAGACGATTTAATCTTCGTGTTCCCCGAACGGGACTACAGGTTGTTACTGTGGTCTTTCTACTGTTGGTATCACTGACCACAAGAGCGGATCTGCCGGTTTCGTTCGCTGACGAGGCGATCTGCCCGGTCGACGTGATCTGGGTACCACCCGCTGTACTGCCCTATGTTGGTCGCGACCCGACCAGTCTCCAGGTGGAACTCGAGTCCGACCAGATTGATATGCCTAAACCGCATGTACTGGTTTTGACCGGCGGGGCTTCGGTGACACAGGGCGCACAGTCGGTCTATGCGGAGAACATCGTCTTTGATAAAAATACGTTTACCCTCGAGACGGGTGAGGCCGTGGTGCAGTCCCACGCAGGTGACCGACTGGTGGTTGATTCTTTGGAACTGCAACTCGAGACACGGATCGGACGTGCTGATAATGTTCAGTTTCAGATCGCCAGACGCGGCGCGATCGCCAAAGGCAAAGTGGTTGATCCCGGTGGTGTCAGCCATGACCCTTCTGGATTTACCTACGCGGTTGCCGGTCAGGTCGGAAGCGTGAAAGGGCCACGATCTTATACCCCACCCGATGTGATCACTCTGCCCAGCGGCGAAGTGATCAGCGTCGGCAACGAGGACTCGACGGCAGCTCAAACCGATACGGAACCGGATGTAAAAGAGCGAGTCCAAGTGAAGGCGCGTTACCGGGGCCGTGCCGACACGATCTATTTCGAGGGACACGATCGCGAGCGTTTGGAAAACGTTGTGTATTCTAGTTGTGTGGCCGGTGATGATACGGTGCTGATGGAAGCGAGTGAGATCATCCTAGATCATGCAACCGGAATTGGTATTGGCAAGCACCTGAAAGTACGTTTTTTTGATGTGCCCATTCTGTATTTTCCTACAGTCAGCTTTCCATTGACCGACCAGCGGAAAACCGGTTTTCTTTTTCCGACGTTCGGCTATGGGCAGGACTGGGGATTCAATTTCCGACTGCCTTTTTACTGGAACATTGCACCCGACCAGGATGCCACTTTCGAGTGGAGCGTGATGGCCAACCGCGGTGTACAGACTGCGGGTGAGTACCGCTACCTTGGGGCGACAGCTGACGGTGAATACAGCGGTGTAGTGCGCGCTGAGTACCTACCCGAAGATCGCAAATTTGGCAGCAGCCGCTATGGCTGGAGCTATGACCATCGCCTGAATACCCAGCGCTGGGATACCGATTTTAGACTGGATGTTGATCTCGGTTATGTGTCTGATCCCTGGTACCTGGATGATTTGGCAGACAATCTTCAGGTCAGCAGTGCGTCACATATTCCGCAGACAGTCAATCTGGCGGTGGATCCGTACGATATCTTTGTTGAAGAAGAAGGACTGTATGCCAACCTCGATTTCTCGGCCTACCAGAGTGTTGATGCTGAGTTGACCGATGACGAAGAGCCCTATGCGAGATTGCCCGGTCTCAGTGTGACTTGGGACAAGACATACGACCTCAGTGCGGAAGACCGGACTGACAGGTATCTGCGCGATGACAGCACCCGTTTTAGCTTACGGCCAGAAGTGGATTCGGAACTGGTGAATTTTGATCATGGATCCAATGACAAGACACAGGGCCTGCGGTTGGACATGCAGCCGGCCGTTTCACTTAGCATGGAGCGGCAGTACGGCGCCATCACACCGAAGCTGACCTATGCCTATACTGCCTACAACGTATCTGGACAACCGATTGGAAAGCCGTCAAGTCCGACCAGAAGCATATTCTTGTTCGAAGTGGCATCTGAACTGTTCCTTGAGCGGGATATTAGCTGGCGGAGTATCGATTATGTTCAGACCCTTGTCCCTCGGCTGGCTTATCACTATGTGCCCTATAAGGATCAGTCTGACCTGCCCGTGTTTGATACCGGATCAGTAGGTTTTAACAATATTGTTGATGCCTATCTGGGCGACGGGTTCTGGGGAGCAGACAGGATTCAGGATTTTCAGGGCTTCACCCTCGGGCTGGAAAGTGATACCTATGCTAGCGAATCTGGGGACCGTTTGATGAAGTGGACCCTGGCACAGCAGATCTATCTGGCAGACCGACAGGTGACCCTGAATACGGGTGATGCACCGGCGACGAGCAATTACTCAACGCTGCTCGGAGAACTCGATTTCAATATCACGCAGCAGTGGAACGCGAGTGGCTTCGCCAGCTGGAGCTGGGACGACAGTGAGTTCGACGAGTGGCGCGTGGGTTCAGCGTATACCCCGGGGTCACGGAGGCAGATCAATTTAGCCTATCAGAGTGAGGGAGATGACAACCGCAACTTAGAAATTGGACTGAATTGGCCGCTGGCTCCCCGCTGGCAGTTGGGGGCAAGCGGGTTGTTCGGCGAGAGTGAAGACGGCGGACAATATACCCGTATCAGTCTGGGTTATGATGCCTGTTGCTGGGCGATACGGCTGGAGCTAGAAGACCGTCCTATTGTGGAAGATGATAATTCAGAAGAAAGTGGCGGTAGTCGCATCATGTTCACGCTCAGACTCAAAGGGCTGGGCACGATCTCTTCAGGTGAGGTGTTGGGATTGAGTAGAGGATTCTCTACCTCAGCGCCAGCATTATAGAAACCGATGGGTACATCGCCTAAACGAACTCGATTCATGCAGTTGCTGATGCTGCCTTTGCATACAGACAGACCGAAGCTACTTGCTGTTATCGGCCTGTTTTTGCTTGTCGCCGTTTCTGATCTTGGAATCAGCAGTGACAGCCTCGACCGAGTTGTTGCCGTGGTAAACCAGGACATTATTACTGAATCCGAGCTGCGCCACGAGGTGATGCAAACCCAGAGAGAGCTGCGTGCCAAAGGCCAGCCTATACCCCCGATAGCTGGCCTTAAGGTAAACCTCCTTGAATCAATGATTGTCCACTTGATTCAGATTCAGCGGGCCGAATTCCTCAACATTACGGTCGCGGATGAGATGGTCATGGGTGTGGTCAATAATATTGCGCAGAACAACCAACTCTCGCTAACTCAGCTGCAGATAGAAATCGAACGCGACGGACTGAGTTTTGGGGAATATATTGAGGACATCCGCGACCAGATTGCCATCCGCCGTCTGGTCGATCAGGAGGTGGCCCGGCAAATTACTGTGACGGATCAAGAAATCGACGAGTTTCTGATCCAGTATCCCGATACCATATCCAAGCGGCCGACAGAACTCGATCTGTCTCACATTTTGATAGCCGTACCGGCCGATGCAACGGAAGAAGACATCGCATCGAGAGAAAACAGGACTCGTGTAATCCAGGACGAGATTTCTGGTGGTCTGGCCTTCAGCGATGCCGCAATGCTTTACTCTGACAGTCCAGATGGTGCTGAAGGCGGTCGGTTGGGATGGCGACTGAACGCTGACTTACCGACTCAGTTTGTTAAGGCTGTGTCTGAACTTGAAGTTGGCATGGTGTCCAGCGTGATCCGGAGTCCACGTGGGTTTCACATTGTCCAGCTGTTGAATCGTCGAGGTGGGGAGGAAAACTTGGTCGAGCAGTCTCGGGTCCGACACATAGTTCTGGTACCGAACGTGGTTTCCGGAGAAGCCCAAATACGCGTGCGACTCGAGCGTATCCGCCAGAGGATACTCGCGGGTGCACCATTTTCAGAGATGGCCAAACTCCATTCCCAGGACCAACAGAGCCGTGCGAAAGGGGGTGATCTCGGATGGTTGAGTCCAGGTGATAGCGATGGTGAATTTGAAAAGGTTGCGAGCGAGCTGGCAGTGGGTGAGGTAAGCACAGTGTTTCAGACTGGGGCCGGTTTTCATCTCGTACAGCTGGATGCGCGACGGACGAGAAATATGAGTAGTCGAATCAAACGCAGTCAAGCCCGGCTGCAGGTTCGTACGCGAAAAGTCAACGAGAAATATGAAGAATGGCTCGGCGAACTCCGGGATATAGCCTACATTGAGTATCGTGTTGCACTGGATGACCTGTAGCCCACCGAACATTTCCTTCGAAATGCCCGGTGGATCACAGCCAGTTCTCGTCTTCGATTAGCGGTTAGCAGTAAATTCCGGGTAGGCTTCTAGGCCACATTCACTGACATCCACGCCGCGGTACTCGTCATCTTCGCTCACCCGCAGACCGGCCAATATTCGAATCACGCCCCACGTCAAGAGGCTGGCCACGAATACAAAAGCGAATATCACACCGATTCCGATCAGTTGGGCGTTCAAGTTGATCTCCGAGTTGGTCAGTGGTACGGCGAGTAGACCCCAGATCCCTACGGTACCATGAACTGAGATCGCACCCACCGGGTCATCGATTCTGAGGCGGTCCAATCCGAGCACGGAAAAGACGACGATGGCTCCACCGACTGCCCCAATCAGTGTCGCCAGCAGCGGAGAGGGGGGTGAGGGGTTCTGTAGTGAGTCCGTAAATGCCCTAAAGCGCCTCAGGACCTGTTTCACCAGTACGGATACGAATCACCTGTTCAATCTCAGAAACAAAAATCTTGCCATCTCCGATCTTGCCGGTCTGTGCCGCTGTTGTTATCGACTCAATCACCCGATAGACCAGATCAGTTGGGACAGCCACCTCGAGTTTTATCTTGGGCAGGAAATCGACGGCATACTCTGCACCGCGATACAGTTCCGTGTGCCCTTTTTGTCTACCAAAGCCTTTAACTTCCGTAACGGTCATGCCCTTTATTCCGATTTCGGACAAAGCATCCCGGACGTCATCCAGGCGGAAGGGTTTAATAATCGCCATGATCAGTTTCATATCAATCTCCTGTGTTTAACGCCTTAAATGTGTCGCTGGCACGAATGGGCCTTTGTTCACATCTATACCTCAAGCAATTTCCGTGCCAGAGTCGTTAAGTCGGTATTTCCGGGCTGGATTGGCGTATTTGGCAGGTTGAATAGGGCTGTTTTGATTCAGACTGGTGCATCTGGAGGCAGCCCTGCACCGGACCGGTGCGCTGATAAACGAAGAACTGAATTTGGTACAATCGGGGACCGTGATTATTGCGGCTGCCCATTGTCTTGATGTGCGACCGGAGAAGACCCAGTGATGCCTTTACGAAAAATTGCCGAGGCTATTGTTGATGTGCTGCCCCAGAATATTGCCAAAGATGTTCGCAGCAACACGCGAGTTGTGGTGCAATCTGCTCTTGAAAAAATGGATCTGGTCAGTCGCGAAGAACTCGATGTCCAGGAAAAGGTCCTGCAGCGAACACGAGAGAAGCTTGAGGCCCTGGAAGCTCGGATTACTGAACTCGAGCAGACACTCAGTACGCGTTCGGACTAGTTCTCACCGTATCTCACCCCTGGTTGTATGCTACCTTGGGGCGTGTTAGGGGCTGCCTGAAATTAACACATCTGCTTATCGGCCAGTGCGTGCCATCGTTCACGAAGGGTATCCGCATCGGTGTAACCGGCGCTCAGCAGTTCCAAGCGGTTTCCATCAGTCGCGTCCTTTTGATGCCAGATTACTGTCGGGAACCCTGACACCCCGAATGAACGGACTTGGTCCAGCTCTTCTCTAAAAGCTTGTTGCACAGTTGAACTGTCAAGATCTTCCTGGAACTGTACCCGGTCAAGTCCAATTTCGCCGGCAAGATCAATTAATGTATCGTAATCTGACGGATTTCTAGCGTCCAGGAAGTAGGCCCGCTGTAGTGCTTCATAATATCGTTCTCGCGAACCGTTCAATTGGAGACCGGCAGTGATTACCGCGCGGCATGCAGGATAGGTTGAGCGGCGAGGCTGACACACAACCCAGAACTGATGATTAAATTTAGCCCCGGTCCGATCAGCGACTGATCGCCAGGCGCTTTGAACATAGGCTTGTGTTTTCGTGTCCATGGGTTCATCCGAATCAGGCGCGAGCCCCCCCATCAAATCCTTGACAGTCACCGATGATGGTAACTCTCTGACGAATGCCTGCCATGCAGATCGAAAACCCCAGCACCAGCTGCACATCGGATCGACAATGAAGTAGAGTTGATTGATGGTGCATTAATCCGGAAGTTTGGTCGACTGCCACGCAACCATCTGCCAACTGCCATTGTGCTTGCAGTAAACATCGAGAAACCGCACTTGAAACTTAAGGTCGCGGTCACTGCCCGTGACATGTAACTTAGCGTGTCCTGTGACCACTGCTGTATCCCCGTAGTCTTGAATGTTTACGTCATCTCGTTCAAAGGACACATACCGGATCCGGCCGGAAGTTAGATTGCCGATAAACTCGGCTTTAGTTTCAACCCGAGCAGTTGAGTGGGTATAGATCAAATCATCAGCCAGGATCGCGTCTAGCGCAGCCCCGTCGCCCGCAATCATTGCCGCTATACGCTGGTTTTCTAGTTCGATAATCTCATCCATTATTGTTTTCTCGGTTAAGCAGAAGTTGGTTTACTAATCGATACCTTCGGGTCTGACACAAGTGTGACATAAATTGGTACACCACACGTACCACACAGAGTGGCACAGGGTCAGCTTATGATGTACCGCTAGGTCGCAGCAAGTGGCAAATGACGTGCATTCGTGGCCAGTTCGGCAACTGCATCAGCGACGGGTTCCCAGTACGGGGCAAGCAGGCAGTGCCCCATGTCCTCAATGATCATCAGTCGGGCATTTGGAATAGCAGCCGCTGTGGCTTGACCGGCTGCAACAGGTATGAGCGGGTCTGCAGTACCATGGATGATCAGTGAGGGCAGCTTAAGCTGTGAGAGACGGGACAGTCGGTCCCCACTGGCGCGGGCTGCTGCCATCTGATACGACCAGCCAGACGGATGGTAGCAGCGGTCAAAGCTACGCTGGAGAATCAGCCTGATATAGGCTTCATCAAAATGGGGGCCGCTGGTCGCTCGGTACCCTTCAATCTGAAGGTCGACGTAGGTTTCGGGGTCGTTCAGATCCATGGTGAGAGATTTGTTCACCACATCGGACGACATTTGTTCATCAGAGATGGCCATCCGTGGCCGTGGGGCCGACATGATGGAGATCAGAGAGCGTACCCGCTGTGGAAATTCGATAGCCAGGGTTTGGGCAATCATGCCGCCCAATGACACGCCCATCATGTGGGCAGTCTCGATCTCCAGGGCATCTAGGACGCCGATTGTATCTGCAGCCATAGCCGACAGGGAATAGGGAGCGTCAACTACCTCTGATCGCATAATTTCCGATACAGGTTGAGCGGGTCCGGATGTTTTTGAGCTTAAACCAACGTCCCGATTGTCAAATCTGACGATCTGAAATTTCCGGTCAGCAAACACCTGGCACAGTTCATCTGTCCAGTAGACCAATTGGCTGCCAAGTCCGGATATCAATACCAGGGTCTCATGTGCCGGGTTGCCGAGAACTTCATAGTAGATGTCGGTGCCGGCGTTGTGGGCTGTTCCTGATCTGAAGTTCATGTGTCCGCTGACTTTTCAGACAACACCACAGCTTGATGGCAGAGGTTTTGTTGGTCAGATGTTACGGTCAGTATCTTTCCAGTAGTGTTCTCTCAGCTTGCGCTTGAAAATCTTGCCGCTGTCCTCACGCGGCAGGTCGCGCCGGAATTCGATGATACGGGGTATTTTGTATCCAGCGAGGTGCTCTTTCAGGTAAGCACGCAGTGCTGATTCTTCACAGATCTGATCGTCAGCCGGTTCAACGAGCGCAACGACCTGCTCACCATACTCGTCGTCGGGAATCCCCAAAACCGCACAATCACGGACGCCGGGGAAAGCCAGCAGGGCTGACTCGATTTCTGCGGGATAAATGTTGACACCACCAGAGATGATCAAATCGCGCACACGATCACACAGGTAGAGATAGCCTTCGTCATCGAGGTAGCCCAGGTCGCCGTTGGTGATTAATCCATCTCGTTCAATTGAATTACGTTTCTCCGGGTCGCCGTGATAGGTAAATTCCGGATAGTCGTGGCGCAGCATAAATATCTCGCCTATCTCATGAGTTGCCGCTTCAGCACCATCGGGTTTGAGAATACGCAATGTAGTGTTACCCACCGCTCGGCCAACACTGCCAGGATGGCTCAGCCATTGTGCGCTGTTGCAGTGGGTGATAACACCACTTTCAGTACTGCCATAAAACTCGTGGATCACTGGTCCCCACCAGTCGATCATGGCGCGTTTTATGGAGGGCGGACACACTGCGCCTGCATGGATAACGTGTTCCAGGCTTGAAATATCGTACTGAAGTCGCTGTGATTCAGGTAGTTTCAACAGCCTGACAAACATGATCGGTGCCAGGAACATGCCGGTGATGCGGTGACGCTGAATCAGTTGGAGCAATTCCAGTGCATCGAATCGGGGTTGAAGCACCATAAGCGTTCCGGTATCCAGAGCAACTCGCGCAAAATGAATAGGCGCAGCGTGATATAGCGGCCCGCAGATAACCACACGCATTCCCGGACGGTTGCCTAGAACCTGTGGTTCGGTGCTTCGCAGTTTATCGGCCTGTTCAGCACTGGCGGCTTCCCGCCGCACACCTTTGGGTCGGCCCGTCGTTCCAGAGGTGTACATCATTGCAGTCGGTACCGAATCGGGCTGTATATTTCTCGGCGGATGGTTCGATAGCCAGTCAGACCAGGAATGCATGTCGTTTGGAACTTGGCAGAGAATCGGGTCGATTGCATAGGCTGCCTGTATGGTTGAAGGCGTCTCGATCACCAGCACCAGTAGTTCCTCGGGCAGCCGGTCCCGTATCCCGTGAAACAGGTCCGCATGCACCACCAGCGCCTTGGCGTTGCTGTCGCGCAGTACGTGCAGTACCTCGTCAGCTGTGAAGTGCCAGTTGATCGGCACGCTGTAAGCCCCGAGTCGTTGTGCGGCCGTGGTAACTTCAAAGAAAGGAGGATCGTTTCGCAACAGTAGCGCAATCGAATCGTTTCTGTTGACGCCGAACTCAGCCAGGCCGGTTGCTGCACGAGCACCCCGGTCGACTATGTCAATCCAGGGGTAGGTGGTATCTCCGAGTATGAGAGTGGTGTGTGTAGACAAAACAGGATCTGACCGCCTGTTGGCCTAGCGGCCACCATCGCACATGAGCAACTGCCCGGTGATGTAGTTCGATTCAGGAATGCATAACAGGTAAACCGCACCGGCGGCCTCCTCAGGTGTCCCACCGCGACCAAGAGACATTCTAGAACCTGCATTCTCGAGCACCGCCCGCTGTACGCCGACCGGAATTTGGTGGCCCTCTATATCGATGCTGGCGGCATCTGTATCAAGTGCCTGAGTAAGACGGGTATGTACAAGACCGAAGGCAACAGCATTGACATTGACTTTGTAGCGCCCCCACTCTCGTGACATTGCCCGCGTCAGGCCCACGATTGCGGCCTTGGCAGATGAATAGTTAGCCTGGCCAGCGTTACCGAAAACACCTGACGTGGATGAGATATTCACAATCTTTCTGAAGATCTCACGATTGTCAGCCTTTTCACGCTTGGCCGCTTCCCGAATGGGCCCGGCTGCAGCTCGCAAAATCCTGAACGGGGCCGTCAGGTGAACATCGAGGACCGCCTGGAACTGTTCGTCCGTCATCTTCTGTATAACATTGTCCCACGTGTAGCCGGCGTTGTTGATGATGATGTCCGGTACGCCCCAAGTGTCCACGGCCGTCGCGATGAAACGCTCAGCAAAACCGGGTTCAACGACGCTGCCGGTGCAACTCATGGCCTCAGTGCCAGTGGAGCGCAGCAGTTCAAGCGTTTCCTGAGCAGGTTCTTCATCCAGATCGTTCACCACGACCCGCGCGCCTTCGCTCGCGAGTTTCAATGCGATGCAGCGGCCGATGCCACGACCGGATCCTGAAACCAGTGCGACTTTTCCATCCAATTTGTTCATGTTGTCTCCAGTTATTTCAGTTCGCCAATGTACATTTTCCATTGCGGATAACGGTTACATTCCGTTCAGCAACCCGGCACTCAAACGAAACGATATGACCGTCCCGCCATATATCCGTGATGATGGTCTCACCGGGATAGACAGGAGAGGAAAAGCGGACGTCAAAACCTGTGATCAATGTGTGATCGTAATTACAGATAGTTTTGAGCAATGCCAGGCACGCCGTACCGTAGGTACACAAACCGTGGAGTATCGGTACCGGGAAGCCGACGTTGTTGGCCAGTTCCGGATCAGCATGCAGTGGATTTCGGTCGCCGTTCAGACGGTAAAGCAGGGCCTGGTCGTCTCGTGTTTTGATGGCACAGGTTGTATCAGGTCTACGCTCAGGGATCACATGAGGTTGAGGTGACGACGCAGTTGAACCGCCAAATCCGCCATCTCCACGCGCAAATATACTGCTGGTCGCGGTAAAAAGTAGCGAACCGTCAGACTTCGAGCGGGCCGTGGTTTCGGTATAGATCAGTGCACCTTTATCCTTGCCTTTGTCGAATGCATCAACCACCCGGGCGTCTGCAATCAATTCCGATTCTGCTGGCAGTGGCTGATGAAGTCGCAGATGCTGTTCGGCATGCAAGACCTTTGTATAGTCAAAGCCGCAATTCATCAGCAGCGGGACCCGGGCAAGCACTGATGCCATTGTCGGTACTGTTTTTAATGGATGCTTCTCAAACACAAAATCAAGTTCGGTAGTATTCAATGGATCGCGACCCATACCGACAGACAGGGCGTAGAGCATGGTCTCACGATCCCCGTATCGGATTACGTTACCAGTCGATTCCAGTGCCATCAGGTGGTTGTAATCAATAGCCATCTTGGGGCTCTCCTATTCGCAGCAATAAATTCCTCAACTCGGTGTTGTCGATCAACAACATACGGGTGATGCGTATAGTGGACGCGGTATACCGGAGGCGTCGACGACCCTCGCCCTGTTTAGATATATCATGTGAGGGGTGTAATCTGAAGCAAATGCACAGGAATAAATGTATTTCGGAATTCAACACATCTCCGTTGCTGCCTAAATCGGCACTTATTAGAACTGATATCGAGTCAGACGCACTTTCTTCATCCCAATGCGGGACTACATTTTCTGAACAACCTCTGTTACCGTATCTGTAACACGCAAATACTGTGAAGCATAGTCACTTGGATAACAACAAAGTTTCAGCGCTTAAGGTAATTGATCTGCACAAGCAGTTTGGAACTGAGCCAGTGCTAAAGGGGGTACACCTGGAGGCAGCAGTCGGTGACGTGATTTCCATGTTGGGTTCATCGGGTTCCGGCAAGAGCACCTTTCTGCGCTGTATTAACTTGCTGGAAATTCCCGATGCCGGTACGGTGACCATACACGGTGAGACCATACGTATGGCCCGTGATAAGTCAAACAACCCGATTCCCGAAGATATGCAGCAGGTCATTCGTATGAGGTCTCGGCTGGGAATGGTCTTCCAAAGTTTCAATCTGTGGTCGCACATGACTGTACTGGAAAATGTAACTGAGGCGCTGGTCCATGTACTGAAGATGTCCAGGTCTCAGGCTCGTGAGCAGGCTGAAGCCACATTGAACAAGGTGGGGATGTATGACCGAAAGGACTACTATCCGGCACACATTTCCGGCGGGCAGCAGCAGCGAACAGCGATTGCCCGTGCACTTGCGATGGAACCCGAAGTGATGCTGTTCGACGAACCAACTTCCGCACTCGATCCGGAACTGGTTGGTGAAGTGCTCAAGGTAATACGTTCACTGGCAGATGAAGGGCGAACAATGATCGTCGTGACGCACGAAGTTGGGTTTGCCCGGGATGTCTCAAACAAGGTTATTTTTCTCCACGAAGGGTTGATTGAGATAGAAGGCCCCCCACAAGAAATGTTTGGCAACTCCGACTCGGAACGGTTCAGGCAGTTTCTTTCGAATGCGCTGCACTGAAGCGGTTGTCACCAGAACTAATCTCTATAGAATGTATGATGACTAACCACCACGAGGATAGGAGAATAAGGTAATGAAACTAAGCAAATTGATTCACGTTTTTGTTGCAGCAACGTTGTTGCTGGTCGGGAGTGCTGTGCAGGCTGGCGATACGCTTCGGGTCGGCGTTGAAGGTGCCTACCCGCCGTTTTCCTGGAAAGAGGCTGACGGTAGTCTCAAAGGTTTCGACATCGATTTTGCATACGAAGTATGCAAGCGTCTGAACCGAGAGTGTGTGTTGATCGAACAGGAGTGGGACGGCATGATCCCTGCACTGCTAGCAAAGAAATTCGATACGATTATCGCATCCATGTCGATTACGGAAGAGCGCAAGAAAAAAATCGACTTTACCGTCAAGTACTACAACACACCTGCCAAGTTGGTCGCCAAAAAGAACCCAGGGTTTGAAGGCACTGCTGCTGGCCTCAACGGCAAACGTCTGGGCGTACAGCGGGCCACAACGCACCAGTGTTCTGCTGAGAAACTCTACCCCGGTGCTGAACTGGTTTTGTACGCGACTCAAGAGGAAGTGTGGCAAGACCTTGCATCCGGTCGGCTCGATGCCCAGTTGTCTGATTCACTGCAGGCCTATGAGGGTTTTCTAGCTCTTGATTCAGGCCAGGGTTTTGATTTCCTGGGGGGTGCGATTGACGATGTCCAGTGTCAAGGAGTAGGTGCTGGCTTTGCCGTACGTAAGGAAGACTCGTCACTGCGCGATGCACTCAGCAAAACCATCCAAGACATACGGGCAGACGGTACTTACAAGGTTATGAACGATAAGTACTTCGCAGTCGATATTTACGGCGCCGACTAATTCTCTTGAGCTGACGATATTCTGGACGGGCCTCTTGATGGGCCCGTCCTATTTTTCTAAATTGCATTATGGAGTCGGTCTGGGAGTACCGGGCACTACTGTTGTCGGGTACGCTGGTGACAGTCCAGCTGGCAATTGGTTCCCTGTTATTATCGGTATTGCTGGGCTTTGCCGGGGCCTCGGCCAAGCTGGCACGAAACCCTGTTTCGCAACGCCTGGCAAATGCCTACACCACCCTAGTCCGCGGTGTACCCGATCTTGTCCTGATGATGCTGTTGTTCTACGGCGGACAGCAGGTTTTCAACGACCTCGGTTCCGTAACGGGGCTTTGGGACTACATCGAAATTAACCAGTTTACAGCAGGTGTCGGATCGATCGGTTTTGTATTTGGCGCCTATATGACCGAGACCTTCCGCGGCGCGATCCTCGCCATTCCAAGAGGTCAGATTGAGGCGGGCATTTCCTGCGGCATGACACCGCTCACTATCTTTCGCCGTATCACCTGGCCACAAATGGTACGTCATGCTCTACCCAGTTTTACCAATAACTGGCTGGTACTGATCAAGGCCACTGCCCTGGTTTCTGTGATCGGCTTGCATGATCTAGTGTGGAATGCATCTACTGCCGGCCGTTCAGTGCGTGAACCATTCGCATTCATGTTTGCCGTTCTGGTTATCTATCTGGTGCTCACTGCTTTTTCGGATGTCGGCCTGCGCTGGTTAGACAGGCGCTACAGTGCCGGAGTTCGACAGGATTAACCTTATGACCGAGCCTGAGCGAACATTCTGGGAGTACCTGGTCCATGTCAGCGAGAATAATTCGCCGCTGGACTTTATGCTCGTCGTTGATCATATCGACAAGTTTTTATACGGCTCGTTGCTTACCCTTGAAATCACAGCGCTGTCTTTGCTGATTGGTGGTGTGGTGGCAGTGCCGCTGGCTGTCGTTCGGGCGTACCGCTTGCGTTGGTTCAATGGACCAATCTGGGCGTTCACTTATTTTTTCCGGGGCACGCCGCTGCTGGTGCAGACCTATCTTATCTACTACGGTCTTGCTCAGTTTGAATTTGTGCGCGACAGTTTTCTGTGGAGACCAATCCTGTCCAGTGCTTGGTGGTGTGCTTTAATCACATTCAGTCTTAATACGGCTGGCTATACCACCGAATTTCTCCGTGGCGCAATTGAGAACACACCCCATGGTGAGGTTGAAGCTGGTCGGGCATGCGGTATGTCGCCATTAAAGTTAATGTGGCGTATCGTTCTGCCCAGCGCTTTCCGACGAGCACTGCCGGCATATTCGAATGAAGTGATTTTTATGCTGCACAGTTCCGTGGTCCTCAGCACGATCACGCTTCAGGACATCTTGGGCGTGGGCCGTTGGCTGAACGGGCGCTATTATCTTGCCTACGAAGGATTCATCACCGCAATGCTGTTCTATATGGTGCTGGTGTTTTTCATCAGTCGCGGTTTTCGGATCTGGGAGAAATACTGGCTGGGTCACCTGCGTCCTCGAGAAGAATAAACCAAAAAATAGAGGGCCGGTTTTGACTGACAAATAACGGTATACCGTGACCTGCTCAGCCCCACGTGGTGTCGTAGTCACGGCCGAGCATATCGGTCTGCGAGCCATCACTGTTATAGAAGCGATTGGGTTTCAAGAAGATCGCAAGTACCAGCGCACCGTCCGGCGCATAGACTGAATGGCGGCTTCCAGAGGGGCGCCAGACAAAATTTCCGGACGTGACTTCACCATCTTCATCTACCAGACGTCCGGAAAGAACATAGCTCTGTTCGATTTCAACGTGTTCGTGGTCAGGCAGGATAGCGCCCGGTGCCATCCGCACCAGAGCTGTGAGGATGCCGGTGTCCGGGTCGATCAGCAGCGTTTTGAATTCAACGCCGTCGAATTTAGACGGCTGCCATGCCAAAGACTCGACATCGACAAAGCGAGACGCAAACTGGTTAAGGTCTTGGTGTCCGGCGACGTTAGGGGTCAGTGCGGTCATGGGTCTCCTTATGGTCGAGGTTTGTTGGTTTAGGAACGGTGGAGTCCTGTGATAGTAATTACTCAGCTGGCAGGCCGGGTGAGTGATTGTTTTGGGAAGGTTGAAAGCGATCGAGAATATGCCCCGGGCCGCTGGTGTGCTCGACATAGTCCTTGCCATCAAATACCTCTATACCATTCACAAAAACGCTGTGTAGTCCTACGGGCCGGCGGATGGTCCGTGGGCCACCGCCAGGCAGGTCATAAACTCTTTCAGCAGGTGTAACACCCACCTTATCGGGATCAAATAACATCATATCAGCGTACGCACCGGGCTGAATTCGCCCTCTGTCGATCAGACCATAGAGATCCGCAGGATGACTGGTCAGTCGCTGAATCCCCTGGGCCAACGAAAAATCACCCCTTTCTCGAACCCACTTGCTCAGGAAGTGCAGTCCAAATCCGGCGTCACACATAAATACCAGATGTGCACCTGCGTCACTGAGTGACACGACACCTGATTCGTGCCGCAGCAACTCGGCGACACCGTCATCGCCAACGTTCAGAAACTGGCCAATAAAGGTCGTTTTGAGGTCCTCTTCGAGGCTCAAGTCCATGATCACATCCAGGGGGTCAGCTGCCTGATTGCGGGCAATCGACTCAATGGTCTGATTCGCAAAATGGTTGTTCTTCTCTAAGGCCGGTACAGCAACCGTGACCCGATTCCAGTTGCCTTGGAATATCATCCCCGGCCGAGGATTTTGCAGACTGTTTCGGAATCGGTTACGAAAATCGGTATCAGAGAATATCTTCTTCAATTCATCTGGAGGGCAGGCTTTTATTTCTCCGAAGGCGTCGTGACTGTAAAACGGATAGGCGTTGGCCATCGTGAAATCGAACGACAGAGGCTGGCAGGGTATCTGGACATAAACCTGTTGCCCTCTTGAATTGGCAGCTTTACAGGCTTCAAAGATCTGAATCGCCCGATCGGGTTCCTGTTCGTTGAACATGGCCATTCCTGTAGACTGGAACACAGCTCTATTGTGATTGACTGAAAGTTCTTCCAGTTCATCCACAGTCCGTATGCCCGAAGCGAGCTGAACGATGCCGTGGTCATACTGAGGCATCGAACCGACCAGGGTATCGAATTCAGACCACGGGGTAATGGTTGAGGGCATGGGAACACCAGCATAGCCGGAATGGTTCAGTGAATAGGAACTCGCGAAACCCACGGCCCCTTGGTCCATAGCCTCTCTAACCATAGAACACATGGTCGAAAGTTCTTCTGTTGTCGCCTCTGCTCGATTAGAGGCATCTTCGCCCATCACCGATGTGCGAATCACGGAATGCCCGGCCAGTACTGCGACGTTGATGTAAGGCGCGATTGAGCGCAGGGCAACCATGTAGCTGCCGAAGCTGTCAAATGTCCAGTTGACGCCGGTGCGAAGAGAATCCAGGTCCATACCTTCCACAACGGAGAGGTTTCTTAGAATAAGATCACGCACCGCCGGTGGGGAAGGCACGATCCCAAATCCGCAGTTACCGATGACCACACTGGTAACGCCCAGCGACGGTGACGGGGAGAGCGTCGCGTCCCAGGTGATCTGGGCATCGTAATGGGTGTGCAGGTCTACAATACCCGGTGCCAGTGTGAGCCCTGCCGCATCGACCGTCCGGACTGCCCCACCCTTGGTCTGTCCGATCGCTGTGACCCGCCCATTGCTGATTGCAACATCAGCATCAACAGGGTCGTTACCGAGCCCATCCACGACAATTGCGTTTCGAATCACCAGGTCATGCATGTGCAGGGTCCGCCTTCATGAGCTTTTTCAAACCGAGTGCCTACAACGGCGGGATCATCCTGGCCTGTGCCATTTCAGTCAGTATTTGCGAAAACATGTGCTCGCTGTCCTCAAATGATTCAAATCCATGCTGCCGGGCTTTGGTGGTGCTGGCCATGATATCCCAGTCACAATTAAATATGTAATCGCCAAAGGACCAGTTGACTGCCTTTTCAATATCGGGTGTCACAAGACCATGCACTTCAGCCAACTCCCGCCAGGTACTTGTCTTATCTGCCATGAACTGTTGCAAGGAGATCGACTGTGGTGGCCCCAGTGGTAAATCAAACAGATCGGCCACTTTCTCCCAGATCTGTTCCCAGCGAAAAAAATCACCGTTGGTTATGTTGTAGGCCTGGTCAGTGGTCTGCGGACTGGTCAGCGCCCAGTTTGCAGCACGTCCGAGCAGTTTGGCATCGGTGGCCTGGTAGATGCTGCGATAGGCACCCCGGGCTGCCAGGAAACCTTAGCGGTAGCCTCAGCGCTTTCGAAAGGCTGGTATAGGCACCGATGATCATGAGTGGGTTCATCGGTGAACGCATACCGAGTCCGCATATGATGTGTGGGCGAAGGCACGAATAGTCCCACGTCGCTTCGGCAGATCGTGCCGCCAACAAGTCCTGTTGTTTAAAGTAAAAATTCGGCGGCATGTGGCGTGCGTCATCTTCCCGGCTGGGTGTTCTGTAGGGGCCAAGATGAGTGCCATAATATTTCTGGCCCTGCATGAGCAGAATCCGTCTAAGCGCAGGTGCAGCCCGGCAGACGCTATCCAGGAGATTCTCAAACATCTGCGCATTAATGCTGGTCTGTTCTGCCCAGTCATCACCCCCTGCCGGAGAGTAGCCGGCGTATACCAGGTGTGTGAGACTTTCAAATTCGCCGGATACAGCACTCAGGTCGGACGGCTTCAGCATGTCTGCTGTCACGAATCGAATGTCGTCCGCAATGGGAAACTGGGGCATTCGCCGAGAGAGCCCAATCACCTCCCACTGTGGACGTGCCGCAAAATCCTTACGCAACGTAACTGTCGGAGATTCCAGTGACCCCTGCAATCAGAACTGTTTTTCTGTCATCAGTCATGTCACCGGGCTTCAGTTTTTCGGCTAAACCATCCTATACTGCCTTGATCACACCGGCACAGTATAGCCCCAGCCGGTTTGTGTAGCGGTCGGGGTATACCGTGTTACCACTCGCCACAGGATGTGGCCGGGACAGAAATGACAGAACCAGTTTGTTTGACGAGCGCGCTTGAACTCGATACATCCCAGACCACGATTCTGAACAGTGTACGGTCGGTCGTTGCTCAGTTTGACGACGACTACTGGTTGCAGCTGGATCGTACTGGTGAGTTTCCCCATGCGTTTTACGACGAGATGGCCAAAGGAGGGTGGCTCGGCATCGCTATGCCTGAAGAGGTGGGTGGTGCAGGCCTGGGTATTTTTGAAGCAGCGCTGATCATGCATACGGTGGCCAATTCACCAGGTGGAATGTCGGCAGCCTCTGCAATCCACATCAACATATTCGGACCGCATCCCATTGTGGTCCATGGTACGGAAGACCAGAAACGGGAATGGCTGCCAGAACTCATTCAAGGTCGGAGCAAATGCTGTTTTGGTGTAACTGAACCTGATTCGGGACTAGAGACCGGCAGTATCCAGACTTTTGCCCAGCCCGACGATGATGGCTATATCGTTACAGGTCAGAAAATATGGACGTCTACGGCACAGCATGCCGATAAGATCATGCTGCTGGCACGGACTACACCAAAAGAATTGTGTCAGCGCGCAACAGATGGCCTGTCCCTTTTTTTTACAGACCTGGATAAACGTTTTGTAGAGGTCAGGGAAATTCCGAAGATGGGGCGCTCAGCGGTGGATTCCAACCTAGTGTTTTTCGACGGGTTACCCGTACCGAGAAAGGATCTGATCGGAGAAGAAGACCGGGGCTTTGAGTACATTCTTAATGGTTTTAACCCAGAACGAATCCTGATCGGTGCAGAAGCGCTGGGTATCGGCGTGCAGGCATTGAACCGGGCTGTGGACTATGCCCGCAATCGAATCGTTTTCGATCGACCCATTGGGCAGAACCAGGCGATTCAGCACCCGTTGGCTGAGAATTGGATGGAGCTGCAGTCAGCGTTTCTGGTCTGTATGGAGGCAGCTCATTTGTATGATGCGGGAAAGCCCGCAGGTGCGCTTGCAAATGCCGCCAAATATTTGGGTGCAGAAGCAGGGTACCGTGCCGCAACACAATCGGTCTTGACCCATGGCGGTATGGGTTATGCCAAGGAATATCATGTTGAACGGCTACTCCGAGAGGCTATGATTCCGAGATTGGCACCGGTCAGTTCACAGTTGATCTTGTGCTATATCGCTGAGCGTGTACTGGAACTGCCCCGGTCATACTGACGGCACTTGAGTACTGCACATAACCCACAACCATCCGGTTTCATGGTAGGTAAACTGATGTTGCCACTGACAGATCTTCGTATTCTTGATTTGACTACGGTCATTTTTGGGCCATACACGACGCAGATGCTGGGTGATTTTGGAGCTGATGTCATCAAGATCGAACACCCCGATGGTGATCTGACCCGGCATCTGGGGCCAGGCCGAAGTCCGGGTATGTCTTCACTTTATCTGGGTTGTAACCGGAATAAGCGTAGTGTGATTCTGGACCTCAAGCGAGAACCGGCAAAGCGCGCATTGTGGCGACTGATCGAGAGCGCAGACGCAATCGTTCATAACGTCAGGCCGCAGAAAATGGCTGCTTTGGGATTTGCGCCAGATCCCGTCATGGCTTGCAATTCCAAGATCGTCTATGGCGGCTTGCATGGTTACTGGGAAGATGGACCTTATGGAGGACGACCTGCTTTTGATGATGTGATACAGGGCGAATCTGGCATTGCAGGTACTTTCATGGCTCGAGATGGTGAGCCGGAGCTGATGCCGACCATCGTTGCGGATAAAACTGCAGCGCTACTGGCCAGTACCGGGTTGATCGCAGCGTTGCTTCAACGGTTTCGCACGGATAAGGGAGTTTATCTGGAAACTTCGATGTTTGAGGGTATGGTGGCCTATACACTACTCGAACATCAGCACGGCACGATATTCGACCCGAAGGCGACGGGCGCAGGTTACCCACGGGCCTTGTCACCATCCCGCAGGCCTCATCGCACTTCCGATGGTTATATCTGTATGCTTGCGTATACCGACGACCAGTGGCATCGCTTCTGGTCTCTGGCAGACAAGGCCGAACTGGTGACAGATCCCCGATTCGATTCTCTGTCAAACCGCTCAAACAACATCGACGTGCTTTACAGCCTGGCCGGAGAGGTTCTCACTACTCGCAGCACGAAGGAATGGCTGGATGTACTGGGAGACGCCGACATTCCGGCTGGACCGGTGAACCGACTCGATGACTTGAGAGATGATCCTCATCTTAAAGCCACTGGATTTTTTAGATCCTATGAACATCCCAGCGAAGGGCGTCTGGAGATACTCGACACGGCGTTTCGATTTAACCGACAAGCGCTACCGGTTCGACTGCATCAGCCGAGACTGGGTGAGCACAGCCGCCAAGTTTTGGATGAGGCGGGTTTTTCTGACTCAGAGATGGACGAGATCCTCGACCTCTAGCGTACCGCTGCGCCTTTAGGAGTTTGACCAGTCAGGTTCGCGTTTCTCGATGAAGGCATCGATGCCTTCGCCTGCATCTTCAAACATCATATTGCAGGCCATGGTCTCACCCGCATCGTGATACGCTTGCTCTAGGGAATGTTCAAGCTGCCGGTAGAACAAAGACTTTCCGAGCCGAAGTGTTTGCGCCGGTTTTCGTGCGATGTTTTGCGCAAGCGCCATCACGGTTTTGTCCAGTGCCTCGGGTACTACAACGCGATTGACCAGTCCAAATTCAAGTGCGGTCGGCGCATCGATGAATTCTCCAGTCATCAACATTTCATATGCCCGCTTCCGGGACAAGTTACGGCTCAGCGCAACACCGGGTGTTGAACAAAACAGGCCAAGGTTAACTCCTGAGACTGCGAATCGTGCGGTGCTCGAGGCAACGGCGAGGTCACTGTTTGCGACCAACTGGCAGCCGGCGGCGGTCGCAGTACCATGGACTCGGGTGATGACCGTTTGCGGCATTCGGACCATAGTCATCATCATTTCGCTGCAGCGGCTGAAAAGATCCTGGTAGTAGTCCTTGTCTGGTGTCGCCCGCATTTCTTTAAGGTCATGGCCGGTACAGAAAGCATCCCCGGTGCTTGCGATAACAACCACCTTGACGTCATGCCTTTCGCTTAGCTGGTCGAGTAGCAACTGCATGTCGGTCAACACCTGTTCTGACAAGGCGTTATACTGGTTTGGACGATTGAGCGTGACTGTGGTGATGCCATCACCATTTTCTGTCAACAATACAACACCAGTCTGTTTAGAATTTTCAGGTGATTGTTTCATCTGGCTCATCCGCTTTTGTTGCGGCAACGTACGTTACTCTCTAAAGGGTTTTAAGTAAACCAAAATGACCGCTGTCACCGTTCAAGAAATTGAATTGCTGACGCTGGAATCGTTGCCATTCGCTGTTGATTATGGCTTCAGAGTCGATTCACTAGGATCGGGAACTGCGGCCGTACACGCACCCTATAAAGAATCATTCCTTAGACCTGGCGGAACGATTTCTGGACCAGTGATTATGGGTCTGGCCGATTATGCGTTGTACGTCGCTATTCTGACTAAGATCGGTCTTGTCGAACTCGCAGTTACTACCAATCTTAATATTAATTTTCTACGACGACCTGAACCAGGTGATCTGCTAGCAGTAGCCAGTGTGATCAAGATCGGGAAACGACTTGCGGTGGGGGAAATTGAGGTCTACGTGGATGGAAAAGAGAGTATGATCGCTCATGCCACTTCAACTTATTCGATACCCCCGATAACAGCCAAGCCTGGACCACAGACGCAGACCCATTGACCCGTAAATTCAGATGCCTTAAAGCGTTATCAGTACGGCGCCGATTTGACAATCAGCTTGCGGGCGCAAAAAAATACGGCTAAAGCGAGTTAAGATTGATAACCCGCTCTGGCCCAGGTCATTGCGGGTTTTTATTTGCCGAGACCTGGGTCGGGGATGAACCAGGAAAAGCTAAATGAAACATTCCTACGACACCACGGCAGCAATCAGGGCAGGGCAGGTTCGAACCGGGGAAAACGAGCACAGTGACCCTCTTTTTCTTACTTCGAGTTTTGTGTTTTCTAGCGCAGCAGACGCAGCAGAAAAATTCTCCGGCAACGCGTCAGGGAATGTGTACTCACGCTTTTCTAACCCAACTGTCAGGGCATTCGAGACGCGGCTCGCCCAGTTGGAGAATGCAACTTATTGCCTTGCAACTGCCTCTGGTATGTCTGCGATTCTGCTTCTGGCTTTGGCATTGTTGAAATCGGGTGACCATGTTGTAGTCGCAAAGAGTGTATTTGGGAGTACAGTGACGCTGTTTTCCAACGTTCTGTCGCGATTCGGTATCACGATGGACTTCGTAGATATCACTGATTTAGATCAATGGGCCGAAGTCCTTACGCACCAAACCCGATTGTTGTTCATTGAAACCCCGTCGAATCCGTTAATGGAAATAGGCGACATTGCAGCATTAGCTGAATTGGCGCATCAGAATGGTTCGATACTCGTAGTGGACAATGCTTACTGCACACCAGCTTTACAATGTCCGATATTGTTAGGGGCAGATGTAGTCGTTCATTCGGCGACCAAGTATCTTGACGGTCAAGGTCGTTGTATTGGTGGGGCGCTTGTCACAGCAAATAAAAAGCTCCAGGAATCGTTTTTCTCGGCTCTTCGGAGTGCAGGTCCCGCGATGAGCCCGTTTAATGCGTGGGTATTTCACAAGGGGTTGGAAACGCTCCAGCTGAGAATGAAGGCCCATTCAGAAAATGCGATGAAAGTTGCGCAATGGCTGACACAACATCCTGCTGTAGATCGAGTGTATTACCCAGGACTCAAGGTGCATCCAGGTCACCATCTGGCTAAGAAACAGCAGTCGGCGTTTGGCGGTGTTCTTTCTTTTGAGGTGCGTGGTACTAGAGACCATGCCTGGCGAGTGATTGATAGCACTAAATGGCTATCTATTACCGCAAATCTGGGCGATGTTAAAACAACCATCACTCACCCAGCTACAACAACCCACGCCAGGATCACTGATGCACAGCGGGCCGCAGCAGGAATTCACGATAACCTGCTACGGATTTCAGTGGGGTTAGAGAACCCAACAGATATCATCGATGATTTGTCACTTGGGTTGTCGGACCACTAGGGAATTCTGGTTTGTTTCAGGTGGATCGGAGAACCGATATACCAAACTTATTTATTCTCAAACAAGCCTATTCTATGGGAACACCACAACTTCTACATCGCAACCCTTGAGGATCAATGAGGTAGCGGCAACTCTGTCGTGTCTTTGATCTGTTCCATTACAAACCCCGCCGTGACATTCGACAGCGGCAGACGATCAATAAGCCGTAAATAGAAGTCGTTATAGGATGCAATATCGGGAACCACAACTTTCATCAAATAGTCCACATCCCCTGCCAGCCGGTAGAATCCCATGACTTCCGACATCTCGTCCACGGTGGTCACAAACTGGTTGAACCAGTCTTGGTTGTGTTCATTGGTTTTGATTGATATAAAAACCATAATTCCGCCGCCGATTTTGTCGCTATCCAGTAATGCGACCCTTTTTCTGATAATGCCTTCATCTTCTAACCGCCGTATTCGTTTCCAACAGGGAGTGGATGACAGATTCACTTGGCTGGCAATCTCACTGATTGAGAGACTGGCGTCGTTTTGAAGCAGGGAGAGAATTTTTCGGTCTATGTTATCCATAGGAATTTATTCCCTAATAATTGTGATGATTAGATCATATAGAATTAAGTTTTATATTTTAACATAAATTTAGCATTATTTGCTTTTTTGATATTGCGATCAGGGAGTCAAGAAGTTAGTCTTCCTGCCGTTATGTATGTCCTGTTTCCACCGTTTACATATCGAATTGATGGAAAAAAGCAACCCTCAAGTTTGCGCAGCATCCCGGGCAGCCGCGGAGCCGATTTCTATCGGCGCGAGACAGGCCTGGTCCCTGATGCAGGCTGAGACATCAGCCAAACTGATCGATACCCGGTCAACCATGGAACACGTCATGATTGGCCACCCGCAAGGGGCTATTCACATACCCTGGCAGGATGATCCTGATTGGGTGGACAATCCCAGGTTTACGGAAAACATCAAATCTTTGATTTCAAATGGCGAAGACAAGACAGACGGCGGGCACTCGCCACCGATCCTCTTGATCTGCCGTTGTGGGGAACGTTCTCTCGAGGCAGGCAAGCGTCTGATGGCAGACGGGCTTGAGAACATTTACAACGTTGAGTCCGGGTTCGAAGGACCACTTGATGACAAGCGGCGAAGACGCTCTGTTTCCGGCTGGCGGTTCGATGGTCTTCCCTGGCAACAGTTTTGATGGGCACTGCGTTAGATTTAGCTTGCTGACCGGAGCGCTTTTGTTTCTAGGTGTGATCTCAATTCGATACTAGATACGAAGGTCAGGTTTCAGTTCATCCCCGCAGTCTCCTTCGATCAGAGGTACTGGAAGGGCGCTCAGTGAAAGATGTTGTAGTCATTGTGCGGGGTCCAGTCAGCAGACAGTCACCTTTTCAGCATCGATGGCGTGTTTGTAGCTGCGCCGTTAGGGTGCGGCCACTTCATCGAGTTTTCGTGTTTTTTCGCGTGTGCGGATTATGCTTTTGTGTCGGGCCGTGCACACACTGCAGGCGGCATCCTCTTCTAGCCGGGCAGGGCGCCACGTGTCAGGAGGAATAAAGCCACCCCGCCATAGGCCGACGTTGTTCTGTTGGGCTAGGCGCTCGTCTGCGTGATAGGCACTCTCGGTATCGCCGACGGTTAAGGCCCAACCGGTTTCAACCAGCCAGCGATTCAGATTTTGCTCACCGATCCAGCATTCCGCAGTCAGCGTGGTGCCCCTTGAGGAACGCAGCAGTGGCAGATAGACACAGTTGAGCTCGGTGTTTAGGAGCTGTTGGTCAAGGGTCTGCCAGGCGATTATTCCACACGGCCACGGGACATCACCGCCCTCACACACTTGACCAGGCGCAGGGAGACTGACGCCGTATAACGAGATCAGCTGATCACCGACACGAAGCAGTCCGTTGTCGGGGAAAGTATGGGCGGGTTCTGCCGCTTGACCTGTTCCAGTCATCAGTACAAAGAGAACTACTGTTGTTAAACCGGCCCATCGGAATGCAGGCAATCGACGCATCAGTGATCTAGTCAATCGAGCGAATGTCCTGTGATGTCGCAGGCAGAAACGACTGCGCCCAAGTTCGGCCAGGTAGAAGCCGACTGGCAATTCAGTTGCGCGGCAGCACCACCAGAGCATCGGGAGACCAGGTCAGCCAGACCGGTTGATTTGGACGAGAAAGACCGTCAAGTGAACGTTCCAGATTCTGCAGTGCCACAAGGACTGGATCGTCTCGATGATCGACATGGACATAAAAATGACTCCGGTCACCAAGGTATGCCGAAGGCCCCATGCGACCCTCAATATACCCGGCAACATTTACAGGGTTCTCAAATAGTGGCACAAGTTTTTCCGGGCGAATTGCAATCCACACTGCCGCGCCGTTGGAAAATTTATGTTCCGCCTGTGAGGCAGTGACCGTGCCAAGAAGTTTACTCGTTACGGTGGTATTCCCGGCTTCAGAGTCGACCACCTGCCCCTCAAAGAAATTCATGTTGCCGATAAAGTCGGCAACGAACCGGGAACTTGGCGACTCGTACAACTCCGCTGGTGACGCAATTTCCATGACCTCGCCTTCAGACATGACAGCGATGCGGTCTGACAGTGTCAAAGCCTCTTCCTGGTCGTGAGTAACAAAAAGAAACGTAATGCCGAGTTGTTGCTGTAACTGTCGCAGTTCTATCTGCATCTGTTCCCGTAGTTTTTTATCGAGTGCGCCGAGCGGCTCATCAAGCAGCAGAACTTTGGGTTGCTTAATCAGCGCCCGAGCGAGAGCAACGCGTTGCCTTTGACCACCTGAGAGTTCTTCTGAGCCACGGGATCCGTATCCCGGTAATTTGATCAATTCCAGCACTTCGTCAATCCGTTTGTTCAGGTCTGTTTTAGACAGTCCAGACTTGCGCATACCGAACGCAATGTTCCTGCGCACATCGAGATGAGGAAAGATCGCATAATTCTGGAATACCATATTAACCGGGCGTCTGTTAGGTGGTGTTGTCGACATTGGTTGACCATCTATTAGGATTTCGCCTTCAGTTGGCGTCTCAAAACCGGCAACTATTCTGAGTAGTGTGGTCTTGCCGCAGCCCGAAGGACCCAACAAAGAAAAAAACTCGCCGCGGTAGATATCGAAACTGGCTTGGTTCACAGCAGTGACGGTACCAAAACGTTTGCTGACGTTGCTGAATGAAATAATGGATTCGTCCATATCAGATTCCTGATGTGCTTTCCAGTTTTACTCCGCGACGTCGTAACCATTCAGCAAAGGAGACGACGAAGAATGATATGACAAATATACTTGCCCCTAGCGCTAACACCGCTGGTATCTTGGTGGGGAAGCGTAATGAACTCCATATATAGATTGGAAGAGTAGCGTCGGTGCTCGATAGAAAAAATGCGAGGACAAATTCGTCAAAGGAAATCGTGAATGTCAGCAAGAGGCTGGCGACAATACCTGGCAGAACGATCGGGAAGGTTACGCGCCAGAAAGTCATCCAACCGTTTTCTCCAAGATCCAAAGCCGCTTCTTCAAGGCTGTTATCAAATCCCTCCATTCGCGAAATCAGGACGAGCATCGCGAACGGTATGCATAGCAGCAAGTGTGAGAAACCAACTGTCCATAGTGACAAGGGAATGTCGACTTGACTGATGAGAATCAGCAGTGAAATTGCCAGAATAATCTCGGGGATTACGAGAGGTATCATGATAAAACTGATGACTGGTCCGCGCCCCGGTAATCGGTAGCGGGTGAGCGCTTTAGCTGCCAGTAAACCGAGAATGGTGCTGACGATAGCAACAATCAGGCCCACCTTTATACTGTTGAGTAGAGCTTCCAGCATACTGGGACTGTTCACCATCTGGTGATACCATTTCAGGGTAAATCCTTTCAGTGGAAAAGCGATGTACTTTGAACTGTTGAAGGAGAATAACGGCAGGAACAATACTGGGAGGTAGATAAATGTCAGGTAGATAATGGCGTAAAGTAAAAAGCCGTCTGGACGCCACCAGGGTCGTTGGTCACTCATGCGACTCGCCTTCGGAAACTTTGTGTTCCCCAGAGAAATAGACTGATCATTAGGGCGACTGTCAGCATCGATATGACTGATATAGCCGCCCCTAAAGGCCAGTTCAGGGCTTTACCAAACATCGACTGGATAATGTTACCGATCATAATACCGCTTGGCCCACCGACAAGAGAAGGTGTTACATAGTCACCGACTGTTGGTATGAATACGAGCAGACTTGCTGCAATTACGCCAGGCAGCGATAACGGTAGAGTGACCCGTAGAAAGGTCATCCAAGCGTTCTCGCCAAGATCGCGGGCCGCTTCGAGTAGGGAACGATCTATTTTCTCCAGTGACACATAGATCGGCAGGATGGCAAATGCGGCCCAGGCATGAGCCAGTGTGATCACAACGGAGGTCGGATTGTAGAGCAGGAAGGCCAGGGGCTCTGATATAAATCCCAGTGCTTTCAGTCCAGAATTGATCACGCCGTTGTAGCCCAGCATGATCTTCCAGGCAAACACCCTTAGCAGATAGCTGGTCCAGAACGGGACAGTGATCAGGATCAGCCAGAGCAGCTTATTGTTCTTGACTCTGAAGGCAATGAAATAGGCCATAGGGTAGGCTAGGAGTACAGTAGCCAGAGTGACCAGGCCCGACATGCGAATAGACTTGATCAGGATCTTTCCGTAGATGGGTTTCTGGAAGAAGTCTATATAGTTCTTCAGTGAAAAAGTTCGGATGAAATCCAGATAGTCCTGGATCCAGAAGCTCAGTGTAAACAACACCGCCAGTGGCATCGCCAGTCCCAGCAATAACGCAAGTAGTGTGGGCGACAACAGGGTGTAACCACGAACTGCCTCGCTGGTTTGAAAAAGCCGGGCTAGGCTGAATCCGGAATTGTGATGGGGCGCAGTAGTGCTCGAGGTCTTCATGCTCTAGTCGAGGTGCGGCCGCTATCACACACTGAATAGACGCTGCCATTCTAGATCGACAGATGCCGCATTGAATTACAAAAAATGCGGACAGGGACAATCGGTTGTCCCTGTCCGTCACTATGGTTACTTAGAGGCCTGCTTTAACCTCTTCGAACATGGCCTGTAGAGCAGGTTCGTTACCCATTGGGGCTTGGAAGATTCCCGCATCTAAGGTCTCGCTTACATTAATGGAGTAGCCTAGCTCCTTGAGCAGGCCAGGCTGATCTTTCTCGACTTGCGCGAATGCCTTCATGTTGCCGTGGCCATAGCCGTATTCGGTGAGTGCAAATACACCTGATTCCACGCTAGCGTAGGCATCGATGTACTCATAAATTTTGTCCAATTTGGCCGGATCATGGTCAGTCATCAGGCAGAAGCCACAGACCCAAGTCATTGCGCCTTCCTTTGGACTGGTATAGCGCACATCTAAACCCTCTTTTTTGAGCGCCGCGTATGATGAATTCCACGCAGATGCTGCGACCAATTCTCCGGAGGCTAGCGCCTGTTCTATGTCGGCAGGACTGGTCCAGTAATAACGCATCAATGGCAGCTGTTCTTTGAGTGAAGCACGGGTTTTTTCCATTTCAGCATCGGTCATGTTGAAGGGATCTTTCGCTCCGATATAGATAGCAGCGACCATGACACCATCAATCAGACTGTCCGCCATTGACAGGCGGCCCTTGTACTTGGGATCCCAAAGCATACCCCACGTCTCATTACCGACATATTCTGGTGCGAGGTCAGCCCTATATAGGACCGACGTCAGTCCCCAGTCCGTTGGGATAAAGTATTGTTTGTCGCCGTCGAAGGTGCCGGGGATTGTTTTTAGGGCTGGGATAATGTCGGACCAATTCGAAAGACGGCTGGGATCCATGGGCTGAAGAATGCCTGCATCTTTCCAGATTGGAACCTTGTACGAGCACGGCTGCGTAAGGTCAACCTTAAATCCAGCCCGCATCTTGGCAAAAGCCTCTTCTTCGTCACCAAAGATGGCAAAGTTGGGAGATTGACCGTGTTTTGTGATATAGGATTGATGCAACTCGGGTACTTCCCAGCCCTCCCAAGTAAACACAGTCGGGTGATCGTTACTGGCGGCGCTGGCTATTTTCGATCCTAAGGGTAGGGTTACCATCGTGGCGCCAAGTGCAATAAGTTTCTGGTTGAACTGCCGCCGGCTCATTCTGCCAGTCGCAAGTTCCTCGATAATCTGGTCTTTTTGCATTTTGTGCTCCTCCATCTAAGAAAGCTTTGGTTAAAGAAATTGTGATTTAGTTGCCTACTGTGGCATAGGTCTCATCGAGCGCGTGAGTGACCTTCCCCATCATTTCGTCGATTTCCGCCTCTGACATGATCAGTGGTGGAGAGATGATCATGGTATCACCGACGGCCCGCATCACCAATCCAAGACGTAGGCAGGCTTCACGACAGAGCGTACCGGTTTCACCCGCAGGATCATAGCGTCTGCGGGTAGCTTTGTCCTTGACGAGTTCGAGCGCGCCAAGAAAACCAAGGCCTCGGGTTGCCCCGACCAGCGGGTGATCAGCCAGTGTTTTCCATTTTTCCTGCAGGTAGGGACCTGTTACTGTGTCCACACGCTCGATAATTTTCTCGTCGCGAAGAATTCGCACGTTTGCGCAGGCAACCGCACAGGCTGCAGGGTGACCGGAATAGGTCATGCCGTGGAAGAATTCGCCACCTTCTTCGATCAGAACCCGGGACACGTGGTCGGCCACCATCACGGCTGCAATGGGCAGATAGCCAGAAGACAGTCCCTTGGCAATGGACATCAGGTCCGGCTGGATGTTGTAGTAGTCACTGCCAAACCATTTGCCGGTTCTGCCGAATCCGCAGATGACTTCATCAGCCACCAGTAAAATCTGATAGCGACGGCAGATATCACTGATTTCCGGCCAGTAGGTATCCGGTGGTATGACGACACCGCCGGCGCCCTGAATGGGTTCGGCTATAAAAGCAGCGACACGGTGTTCCCCCAGCTCATTGATTTTTTGTTCCAGTTCTTGAGCGACTTTAAGGCCGTGTTGGTCCGGGGAGTCAGAGCCACCGTCCTGGTACCAGTAAGGCTGACCGATATGGGTGATATCCGGGATCGGCAGGCCGCCCTGGGCATGCATTGTCGGCATGCCGCCCAGACTTGCACCGGCCATCGTGCTGCCATGATACGCATTCTTTCGGCTGATGATGACCTGTTTATCGGGTTGTCCGAGTGAGGCCCAGTAATGTCGGGCCATCCGGACCACGGTATCGTTTGCTTCGGAGCCTGAATTGGTGAAAAAAGCATGGTTGAGACCTGCTGGCGTGACCTCGGACAGGAGTTGAGACAGTTCTATTACGGGTGGCGTGGCTGTCTGAAAAAAAGTGTTGTAGTACGGGAGAATCTCCATCTGTTTTCGGGCTGCATCGACCAGTTCCTGACGCCCGTAACCCACATTGACACACCATAATCCGGCCATCGCATCCAGAATCTTGTTGCCATCTGAATCCCAGAGATAGACGCCATCTGCCCTTTCAATGATCCGGGCACCCTTGGCGTGCAACTCTTTGTGATTTGTAAACGGATGTAGAAAGTGGGCGCTGTCGAGAGCCTGCCAGTCGGCGGTTGATTGCTGCGTTTGGGTCACTTTATAGCTCCTGTCAATATCTAGCCTGCGGTTATAAATATAAATTTCTACAGTGGCAACTCAGCCATGGAAACTATGTCGAACAACACACAGCGTGGAACATCAGAGTTAAGTTCGTTTCGCTGAAGCACGGTCAGACGTTCAGCAGTAAGTGTTCTCTCTCCCAGGAACTAATTACCTGGAGGAATGTGCCGTGCTCGTTTTCTTTTACCGCGTTAAAGGCCCTGACAAAACGTTCTCCGAGAATTTCTCGCAGCGGTGTGCAATCCTGCAGCGCACGTAGTGCCTGCTCGAGCGTTCGTGGCAGGTCATACGGCATATTGTAGGCAGTGCCGGTGACAGGTTCCGACGGCTCGAGCTGGTCCATCATTCCGAGCAGGCCGCAGGCAAGACTGGCGGCGACGGCCAGATAGGGGTTGGCGTCTGCTCCGGGTACCCGGTTTTCGATGCGGCGTGACTCGGGTGTTGAATCCGGCACTCTCAGACCGACCGTACGGTTGTCGTAGCCCCAGTGTACATTGATTGGTGCAGCATGGTCACGAATCAGACGCCGGTAGGAGTTGACATTCGGTGCAAGGAGCGACATTGCAGCCGGAAGGTAGCGCTGTAAGCCTGCAATATGGGCAAAAAATAGTGGGCTGGCCTGGCCGTTGTCTTCGCTAAATATGTTTTTACCATGTCTGATGTCGACGATGCTTTGGTGAATGTGCATGGCACTGCCAGGTTCTTTTTCCATTGGCTTTGCCATGAAGGTAGCATACATGTTGTGCCGCAATGCTGTTTCGCGAGTGGCTCGTTTGAAAAGAAATGCCTGGTCCGAGATCTTGACCGGATCACCATGCGCCAGGTTGATCTCCATCTGGGCCGCACCTGCTTCATGATTGAGTGTCTCAAGCGCGATATCAAGGACTTCACAGTGATCGTATAAATCCTCAAACATAGGATCGAATTCGTTAACCGCATCTATACTGAACGACTGGCGGCCGGGTTCTGCGCGGCCTGAGCGTCCGACCGGTGGTTCCAGAGGGTAGTCTGCATCATGATTCGGTTTGACCAGGTAGAACTCGAGTTCAGGAGCCACGATGGGTGTCCAGCCGAATTCATGATAAGCCTGCACGATTTTTTGCAACACATAACGCGGTGACATCTCAACCGGTTTGCCATCGGCGTAAAAACAATCGTGAACAATGAGCGCAGTCGGATTCTGGGCCCAGGGCACCAGCCTGAAACTCTCAATATCCGGCTTTAGGAAGATGTCTCCGTCCGACGGATCAACTGCGCTCTGATCTTCGGGATATTCGCCGGTTACGGTCTGGAGGAAAATACCTTCAGGCATACGCAGGCCCACTTCTTCACTGTATTTTTTCGCGGAGATCAGCTTGCCGCGCGCGATCCCGGTCATATCAGGGATAACGGCTTCTATCTCATCAATATCGTGGTCCCGGATCCACTGCTGGATTGAACGGACCGGATTGCCCTTGGGCGTTGGTACGATGCTTGGTTTAGAAGTCATTTGTGTGACGCAGGTTGTGCACGACGGGCAGTGTAATCGATGGTTGTTGCCGGGAACAGATTAGCTTATGCCGCGATAAGATGAGTCGAAATGACTACTGTATCTGCACTGCAAAAACTGGGTCAGGTTTTATATCGGTAGCGGAAGGTACAACAAGAGGCACCGCCCATAATAGTCTGATCTCTTTGCAATGTGATGCGATCATCGAACCCCTGACAGAAGGTGCCGTCACGATGACAAGAGAGTAGGTGACCAATGTGCCCCAGATCCATGTCTTGGTACATCTCGGCATATCGGCAGCGAGTCACATTAAAGTCGAACTGGTCATCGGACTCGTGTAAGACGTCGATCTCGAGTGCGCCACCTGCTTTCCACTGCTCGAATAGTTCGATGAAGTTACGAAGCGGTGAACGCTCAGGCGAGGTCTTGGTCTGCGCATAGTGCTGACCTTCGGTAATGGCTGCCTTCTCGATCGCAGCTCGCAGAATATCTTCGGCTTTCTGTTGCCCCAGTTGTGTCTTCATTTCATCGAATACCGGGCCTATGACTTCAGCTTGTAGCTGACGTTTGATGATAATCGGGATATCGTCCATTGTAGGTCTCCAGGTAAAGCCTGAGGTTAAACGGGTTCTAGAGCCACACCTTCTAGCGTGATCCGGTGCATCAGCCTTCGTTCGCCGGGGTAGTCATTCAGGGCATGGTGCCAGGTGGCCCGGTTATCCCACATTGCGAGTGATCGCGGTTGCCAGCGAAAGCGGCAGGTGAATTCCGGTCGGTAGCCATGTTGGTAAAGATATTCAAGAAGAGGCCTGGACTCGTCTTCTGTCCAGCCGTCAAAACGCAGGGTGAATTGCGGGTTGACATAAAGCGCCGGACGGCCCGACAGCGGATGGCGAATGACTACAGGGTGATTGGCGTCCTGAGTGGCCGCAGCCGCGTTACCGACTCGATCACCAATGTCCGATTCATCACGCCAGTCCTGATAGGCTTGGGGACCGAATACATCGCGGCTGGAATGGATCGCACGAAGGGAGCTCAGCATCTGCTTGAGACCTTCGGAGAGGGTGTCGTAAGCTGCATACATGCTGGCGAACACGGTGTCCCCGCCTGAGTCTGGTACTTCGCGAGCGTAGAGGATCGAACCTGTTGCCGGGATTTGATCGTAAGAATGGTCGGTGTGCCACAGGCCACCAATGTTCGACGTTTGTTCAGGCTCCTTGCGTACTTCGGCGATCAATGGATAGGAAGGCACTGGCTTGAAAAATCGGTTTACATTGATCTTTCCCCAGCACCGGGCAAAGTCAACGTGTTGCTCGGGAGTAAGATCTTGATCGCGGAAAAAGATCACACCGAAATCAGAAAAAGCGCGCTGAACTTCTTCGAATGCAGTAGTGGAAAGCCCGTTGGCGATATCTACACCATGGATCTCGGCACCAATCGCACTACTCAACGGACGAACCTCTATGTCTCTATAGCCCGAATTTAGGGTGTTCGAGTTGTGAGTAAGCGAGTTTGCCATCAGTCAAGCGTCTTCAGTGTTGTGTCCAGACTAACCGCCAGTCGATCGACGATGTCAGAGAGTTGATTTTCGGACACGTTATAAGGTGGCGCAAGCAGAACATGACTGCCCTGCCTGCCATCCACAGTGCCACCCATCGGGTAGCAGATCAGGCCGTTGTCCATTGCTGCAGATTTGAGTCGATGGTGCACCTCAAGCGATGGTTCGAATGGAGACTTACTGCTTTTATCGGCTACAAATTCAAGACCTACAAACAGGCCTCGTCCGCGGATGTCTCCGACATAGGGGTGCTCTCCAAATTGTGTGACTAGCAAGTCCATCAGTAATGTGCCCATTGTCCGCACACGTTGCAGAAGGTTCTCGCGTTCAATGACGCGCTGTACTGCCAGTGCCGCTGCACACGCAACCGCATGGCCCAGATAAGTATGGCCATGCTGGAAGAAGCCAGTGCCCTGATGAATCGTCTGATAGATTTGTTCATTGACCATGACGGCGCCGACCGGCTGATAACCGCCACCCAATCCTTTGGCAATGGTGATAAGGTCACCACAGATATCGTCCTGCTCACAGGCAAACAGCGTGCCGGTCCGGCCCATTCCACACATCACTTCATCGAGTATCAAAAGAATACCGTGTCGATCACAGATTTCCCGAATGCGCCGAAAATAACCGGGTTCCGGCGGTACTGCGCCCAGCGTGGCGCCGACGACGGGTTCAGCGACAAATCCAATGACGTTCTCAGCGCCGAGTTCCACGATCTTGTTTTCAAGTTCATCGGCAGCCCGCAGCGCATACGTCTCTGCAGTCTCGTCAGTACGTTGTTCCCGGTAGGCATAGCAAGGAGCGATGTGATGAGTCTCCATCAGTAGCGGGTCATAGGGTTGGCGCCGCCACAGGTTGCCACCGGTGGCCAGGGCGCCCAGAGTGTTGCCGTGGTAGCTCTGCCGTCGAGCGATGTACAGTCGCTTCGACGGTTCATTACGCTCCAGAAAGTACTGTCTTCCCATCTTCAGAGCGGCTTCCATGGCTTCAGAGCCTCCGCTGACCACATACACTCTATCAAGTGGACCCGGCGCCCGAGTAGTGAGATGAGCCGCCAGTTGTTCCAGCGGCTCGCTGGTGAAAAATGCCGTGTGGGCAAAGGGAATGGCATCCAGTTGATCTTTTATGGCACGAATGACATCCGGGTGACTGTGGCCCAGGCAGGAAACAGCGGCACCGCCAGATGCATCGAGGTAGCTTTTGCCTGTCTGATCGACGATGTAGGCGCCGTCACCTGAGACCGCAACCGGCAGATCGGCATGCGTATTGCGGTGGAAAACGTGGGTCATCGTTTCGTTCGATTGCAGTTGGTATAAGTCAGGTTAGCATCCCGCGGCAGCATATTGTCTGGGTTGCTAGAGGATGTTGGACACTGGACACAGTGGGCAGAGCCCACAGCGGTCAACGCGTTGCCGTTGAAATTTCTGGAGTCGGCCAGTGCTAAATAAACGTTAGGGCGCTAGCGCCACGTTTTTTCGTTGTCCCAGATATTCTTGGGCATAGGTAATCCACTGAAATCAGCTGAACCAAGTGGTTGATCCGGCTCTATGCCGATAGATTCCAGGGTCAGCATCAGTTGGCGGGTATGTTGACCTGAATGCCAGGCCGTTCGCTCGAGTACTTCATGCAGCGTGACCTCACCATAATAGACCTTACCCGGTTGAGCGAAATCGATTGTCTGTCCTGCTTGTGTCCACCACAAATTTATCCGATCAGTCACAGCGTGTGCGAACTCCAGAAGGTCCTGACGCGATACCAAATCCGTCGGCAAGTTACTGACCAGTGCTTCGTAAGTGTACGGCGTGTCATGTTCGACCCGATCCAGAAACACTTTGGGAATCTGGAAAATGTGGTAAGCAAGCTGCCGGTAAGAACGTGGCCGATCTGGCAGCATCGAATCCAGCTGATTCTCTGGGATCTGGCTCAGAAAACGCTGAGCCGCAGTCAGGATTGTGTTGAGGCGGTCGATCAGGATGTCGGGGTCTAACAGGGCGTGCGGTTGCCAGTCGAATCCTGCGACCCGAGCCACATCTCGGAAGACAGCACCATTGGCCCAGTCTGAGCCGCGTGCGACTATGGGTACGAGTCTCAGGCCCAGGATTTCAAGTTCTTTAAAACCATCGGGGTCTTCAAGTACGTTGATGGACTCAAACGTTACACCGTGGTCAAGCAGAAATTCCTTGGTCTTGAGGCAGCTGGAACAGCCTGGCTGCCAGTAGACTTTAAGCGGTAATGCGTTTTGGGTGCGGGTCATGAGCGGGTCTCGACTGGGTTCAATTGACGATATGATGTTTATATCAAACTATTATAGTGTCAGGGTGCTGTGGGCGGTGTGCAAGCTACATCCATAATGTTCGGTGACCAGGCGTCTCTTGGATACAATGTCGGCGAGCCGGATCGTGTCGGCTTCTGATGAACAAGACACAGGTAACCTGAATCAATGGCAAGGAAAGGGAAAAATTCGCGAACGCGTCGCCCATCCGTGCGTGCCCTGATGAGCAGGAACGCAAAGAAAGAGCGGAACATCCCGTATTTGGAGGAGCTTCAACAGGCCTTAAGTCACCAGGCTGCGGGTCATCTTGGTCAAGCTGAAGAAATCCTGCAGCGTGTTTTAGCACATAAGCCTAATCATGCAATGGCCCTTAGATTACTGGGCCGCTTGTATTGTGACAGTGGGCGGGTGGAGCAGGGCGTCGACTGTCTTGAACGGTGTGTCCAGTGTGAACCGGGCGAGGTGTCGAACTACACTGAACTCGGTCACGTATTGCGAGTCACAGGCCGGCGCGACGAAGCCGAGCAGGTTCTGCTCAAGGGGATTGGTCTCAAATCGAATGATCCGCATGGGCACTATGAACTGGGGTGTCTTTACCATGACCAGACAAAACTCGAACTGGCGAGTGCTGAACTGAATCTGGCGCTCAAACTGAACCCGGATCACATTGCTGCCCGGCAAAGATTGGGAGAGGTTCACCAGGCTCTGGGGCAGAGCGGCGAAGCGGAAGCGTGTTTTCGTCGAGTGATTACAAAATCACCGCATGATCCCGAGGCGCACCGCGGGTTGGCCTATCTGAAAAGGTTCGATGAATACTCGTCTGACATTGAGTCGATGGAAGCAAGTTACGAAAAATCCTCCGCACAGGGAATGGATCGCATTGTGCTGGCATTTTCCCTGGGTAAGGTGTTTGAGGATCTTGAGCGTTACGATGAGTCGTTTACCTACTATGAAGAAGCCAATCGGCTTCACCGCAGCCTTTATCAGTTTTCGATAGACCAGGAAGCGGCCTACTTTGAGACCTACCGCGAAGCTTTTACGCCCGACTGGCTGAAGGATACAGCCAAGCACGCTATTGAGGATGAAACTCCGATTTTCGTGATCGGTATGCCGCGTTCCGGTACCAGTCTGGTCGAACAGATTCTGGCGTCTCACTCGAGTGTTTTCGGTGCAGGTGAGGTATATCATTCGTCGGTGTTTGACAGCCAGGTCGCACAGACAACCGGTCGACCGTTCCCACAGTCGATTAGTAGCGTTCCAGCCGAGGTCCTTATCCAATCTGCGCAGGTGTATGTCGAGAATTTACGCACAGATGCCGACCAGAGCGCGCGGATTACCGACAAACTGCCACACAATTTTCTGCGCGTGGGTCTGCTGGCCGCAGTGATGCCTCAGGCAAGAATCATCCACTGTGTCCGTGATCCGATGGATACGTGTCTGTCGATCTTTACGCATTTTTTCTCATCGGCCCACGGTTATGCATCAGATCTTAGGGAGCTGGGTCAGTACTACCGGCTTTATGAGCGACTCATGCAGGATTGGGAAGCGAGGTTTCCGGGCTGTATGCATCGCATTTCCTATGAGGACCTTGTTGCTGATCATGAGCGTGAGATCAACCGGCTGCTCGAGTATTGTGGGTTGCCATTCGAGCCGGGGTGTTTGCGGTTCCACGAAACGATTCGGGCAGTCAACACACCCAGTGCGGTCCAGGTGAGACAACCCTTGTACCAAAGCGCGGTTTCGCGCTGGAAGCGGTACGAAACACACCTCCGACCTCTGCATACAGTGCTGGCCGAGCGAGATTGAGGTGCTCGTCATACTGGATGAGTCCAGATGGGAACTGGTCCGAAAAGAGCAAAAGAAAAGGGCGCCGACTGGCGCCCTTTTCCGACCGGATAAACCGGGATCCTGTTACAGGATCAACTCCTGTTTACAGGCTGTACATCCACTGGACAAAGATCGCTGTATCTGAGCCTTCGTTGTCGATGACACCCACTCGCATGGTTGCGCCACCAAGGTCGACGTCGTAGTTGGCTGACAGGTCAGCATCACCAGCAGTTTCGTCGTACTGGAGCTTCAGACCCTGGATATTGGCAAAGATCGAGTTGCCACTATCGCCAACGTCTTGGCTACTAAAACCAGCAGCTAAGGTCATACCCGCAATGGTGGTTGATGCAGCAACTTCAGTGGCGGCGTTGGAGTCTGTGTTACGGTACGCAGCCTGGATGTTGATGGTACCCAGGTCTATGCCGGTGCCAACGCCCCAAGCGGCGAGGTCAGAGCCATCGGCTTCCATCTGTATAGACAGGGCCAGCGGGCCAATGGCCGGACCTTTAATGACCAGAGAATCAGCAACACGGCCCTGGTAGCCAACGTGACCGGCACAGGACGAACCTGAGTTCACGCAGGTGACCCAGTCAGGGCCCGTCATGATGGACCACTGAGAACCCATGGAGACCGAACCCCAGTCACCGCTAAATGCAACGGTGGTGACACGCGAGGTGTTGCCTGTATTGATGTGGCCGTCTGACATGTCGAGACCCAACTCAACTTTGCCGGATACGCTGTTGCCGTTGCCCATGTCCTTACTGGACTTCCAACCGATGCGCGACGCACCGTCTTTAAAGGTAATGTTGGAGTCTTGAACTTGGATACGGGGCTTAAGTGCGCCGTAAAAGCTTGCGTCAGCAGCAACGACGCCGGGGATGGCGAAGGTACTGGCGACTGCAGCGGCTAGTAATTTCTTGTTCATAAAATGTGTTCCTCTATACGTATAAGGTTAAACAACGTTTGCTCGTACAAGCGATGCTAGTGTGTGGCAAATTTGGTGAAAACACAAGGCTTGTTGACTAAAAACGACAAGTAGGTGTTGTAATTACACAACAATTGAATCTAGACCATTCAGTGGACTCATTGTAGCGAGTGTGGTGGCGTCTCCCGTACCAGAGAATCTTAAACAAAAACAATGCTGTTTTGCACTTTGCTGACTTTCTGGCGCCCTAAACTCTTTTTTTATCTGTCATCGGCCGTTGGATGGTGGGCTCGGGCTCAAAGACTGTCAGCACTTCCCGCCTCAGCCAATATCCCCAGACTTCTTCGATGCCTCTTTGCTACTCCGGTATATACGCGAGACTTAAAGTACAGAATCCGAAAGGGTTGCCGTCGGTGTTTTGTGTGGCAGGGCCATTGTGACATCCGGCTGTAGGGCTGAAGGCTCGATGCGCTGCCGCAAAGGCTGCGATACAATTGATTGCAACTAGTTGCTGCTAGGCAGTCGGCCACCGAGGACTTGTCTGGGCAAACTGCGACAGCAACCCCAAGGCGGCCTTCGCACAACTGATGAGTTGTTTTCCACATGAGTTCCTAAGATGACTAAGTGTTTCCATATTATTGTTGCTTTAGCTTTTATGCTGACCGGGTGTGCGTCGGTCCTGCCAGGAAAGGATAAAGCGCATACCCAGGCGATAAAAAACAAGGTGCCCCCAGGTTATGTTAAGGCGCCACGGGGCGAGCCACCCTATCGCTTGCGATCGATTCGGTTGTTTGGTTCGGGTGACTCAAGTGACTCTAGCAAACCGTCCGGTCCTCAGGTGTATGACCCGGATTATGCCGCGTACCTCGAATGGAAGCGCTGGCAGGAATTCAAGGCCTACCAGAAGTGGAAGGCAAAAAAGGAATCTCAGGCTCAGGGCTCCTGAACGCTACGATTGCCAGGGTGTCAAGGTCATTATTTGAGGCGATCAAACAGTAGCGTGAGAATGTGATCGCTATTTTCCGTAGGATCTCCTTCCAAGGTTAGGACTTCAATTACTGTGTTTCCACCTGCGGTGACTAAGCGAACCTGTACTGTTTCGGTCCGTTGCTGCTTGTCCTTTTTCCAGAAACGCAGTTTTTGTAGCACGTTTTTCTTTTTCGGTTCTTCAATTGCGTCATAGCGTACCTGAAACGTGTGATTCTCGATTGACTTATCGGTGATAGTAAATCCTGCGTCACTCAGTGCGCGGTCAACGCTTGACCAGAGACCTTGAGCTGTGCCAGCAACCATCAATTGAAGTCGACCGTCGGCAGCTTGCTGCAGCGACAGCGCTCCCGAGTTTGAATCACTTTCTTTGAGGAGTTGGTACTTGCTTGCGAAAGTGAGCAACTGAACCCCCAGCCGTTCCATAACAGCATTTGCGGCATCTGAGGCGACCGGCAGTTGGTCGTCGTCAAATAGTGTCGCCCTCACCGTGTCGTCTTCAGCGGTCACCCACAGGGTATAGATCAACGGATCATTAATCCACAACAGCCGTTTAAGGAAACTGGCGGGGTTCTTCGTTTGTGGCTCGATGTCGTGGAACACTCTGAAATAACCAGTATTGCGGTTACCTTCGATAATTCGAAGACCGATGTTTTTGACGGCTGTATCCACACGATTCCAGCTGTTATCGAAAGTGTCGGCAATCAGTACAATGCGCTCCCCGGTATCGCCGGTAACAACCAAGACGCCCTTATCTGCAAGGCGAGCTTTCAGAAGAACGGACTGCGCAGCGCGAAAGTCAGTGATACTGAGTTCTTCACCGCCTCCGTGTTCTTTTCGCCATTGCAGAAACTCCTCATACTCCGCCATCCGCTGGAACTGCTGGTACTGTTGATACTGGGCTTTTTCTTCCTTGCTCGCCTTTTGAAGGGTGGCTGCAAATAACGAGGTGTCAGTCGTCTGTTGCGGTGCTGTCAGGTCCGGCGGCACCTCCAGTGACTGGACAGAACTCGATGGAGTTGATCGAGAAACTATGTTCTCAGTGACGCTGCAACCCGTGACCACAACGACGCAGGACAACCAGATCAGGGTGTTTTTAAGAATTCCCCAGGTCTGGGTTAGAACGATGGGTTGTTGAGGGCTGATGGGTCTTATCATCACAACGGGCTTGGTCAAAATTATTTTCGGCGATAATAGGGATTGTACCCCACAGAACATCGGTAGCATCTACCACTGGCAATGATACTGCGCAACGAAAAGGTCACTGGATTGGTGCTCGCTGGCGGGCGGGCCCGTCGGATGGCGGGCCGAGACAAGGGCCTGATCGAGCTTGCCGGACAACCCATGGCGCACTGGGTGGTTGAGCGGCTGGTCCAGCAGACCGCGTCGGTACTGATCAGTGCTAATCGGAATATCGAGCGCTATGCCGAACTGGGATTTGAGGTAATCCGGGATGCCGATGATGGTTTTCTCGGGCCTCTGGCAGGCATCTCCGCAGGTTTGACCCAGACTGCAACGCCCTGGCTGGTTACGGTACCGTGTGACTCACCTTTGCTTGCAGACGATCTGGTTGTCCGCTTGTCTGGCGCAGTACCGGTCGAAGACAGCGGTATTGCAGTCGCTCATGACGGCAATCGTCTGCAGCCGGTGTTCAGCCTGATTCACCGGAATCTGGCCCCAGACCTGGTGGATTTTCTGCACTCTGGCGGTCGGAAGATCGACCTTTGGCTGGATCGGCATGCCTGGGTGCCGGTCGATTTCTCAGACCACCCGGACATGTTCCTGAATGTCAATACACCCGAGGAACTGGCAGAACTTGAAAAACGACTACAGCTTTAGTTTGTTATTGCTGGAATAAGCTGTCTGATTTTGCCTCGCTCGGAGATTTGCGGTTTAATGGCCTCACGGTTGTAGTGCTGAATCTAGCGTTGAACCCTGTGATTCGGCAACGCAGCACAGCGCCAGTTCCCCCTGATGTGCGGGCGCTGGTTCCTGTCGCTTAACCCTACTGTCGAAATGACCCGAGATCGTTTTGTTTAAGAAAGTATTAATCGCCAATCGTGGTGAAATCGCCTGCCGCATCATCAGGTCACTGCGCCAGCTGGGTGTCGTTAGCGTAGCGGTGTTTTCTGATGCCGACCGGGATGCGATGCATACGGCTTATGCCGACGAGGCAGTTGCCATTGGTCCAGCGCTATCTGCGCAGAGTTACCTTTCAATTGATCGACTGGTCGACGCCTGCCTTCAAACCAGGGCCGACGCTGTGCACCCGGGATACGGATTTCTATCCGAAAACAGCAATTTCTTGAAAGCCCTAGACGCTGCGGGTATCGCATTTATCGGGCCGGGCCAGCGGGCGATCGAGGTGATGGGCGACAAGATTGCTGCGAAGGCTCTCGCCAGAAAGGCGGGCGTCAGTGTCATACCCGGTTATGACGAAGTGCTGGAAGATGTTGACGATGTACTCGAAAAAGCGGACACAATTGGTTATCCCGTTATGCTGAAGGCGAGCGCCGGCGGTGGCGGTAAAGGGATGCGCGTAGCATTCAATTCGTCCGAATGCCGCGAGGGCTTCAAACGCGCACAGAACGAGGCACAGTCCAGCTTCGGCGACGATCGTGTCTTTATAGAAAAGTTTATAGACAAGCCCCGTCACATCGAAATACAGGTTGTAGGAGATCATCACGGCAACTGTGTATACCTCCACGAACGGGAATGTTCGATCCAGCGTCGGCATCAGAAGGTTATAGAAGAAGCGCCCTCGACCTTCATTGATTCTGCTACGCGGGCAGCGATGGGCCAACAGGCAGTCGAGCTGGCAAAGGCGGTTGATTATTATTCTGTGGGTACCGTTGAATTTATTGTTGATCAGTCCCGAAACTTCTATTTTCTGGAGATGAATACACGCCTGCAGGTCGAACATCCGGTCACTGAAATGATCACCGGCCTGGACCTGGTGGAGTTGATGTTGCGCATAGCCGCAGGTGAAGTATTGCCGTTCACCCAGTCAGATGTTCAGATGAACGGCTGGGCCATTGAGTCAAGGATCTATGCCGAGAACCCCGCACGAGGCTTTATGCCCTCTACGGGGCGGTTAATCCACTATCGTCAGCCGTCACAAAGTGGCAGCGTTCGAGTCGATAGTGGCGTCAGCGAAGGTAGTGAGATCAGTATTCACTATGACCCGATGGTGGCAAAACTGGTTTGTCATGGATCAGATCGGGATGCTGCCATAGCGCTGATGCGTGAGAGCCTGGATCAATTCCATATCCGGGGGGTGGTGACCAATGTGCAATTCCTGGCATCACTTCTGGGACACAAGCGATTTGTGACAGGGGAGACCACCACTGCATTTATTGATGAGGAGTATCCCGAGGGATTTGTATCCCAGACGCCCCCAGAACCCCTATTGTCGCGAATCATTGCACTCATAGCGGTTGTGCATCAGCGCAGCCTAGTACTCCAGAAGCGTGACAGCCCACCGTCATCGAACCCCAGACACACCCACGTGGTGCGCACTGCAGGAGTTGCGTATTGGTGCAGTGTTGAACCTGAGGACGAAGGCTATTCGGTTAGGGTTGACGGTCGTTTGCTGAAGTTGACTACGGCATGGACAAGCGCGGAAAAGGTGACTGAGTTCCGTATCGATGGTGAGCGTTACTATGCCCAAGTTGAGCCTACTGACATCGGCTATAGCGTAGTACACGCTGGTTCCTTGGTTTCGGCACTGGTTCTGGAACCGCGCACGAGTGAACTCTATGACTTCATGCTCCTCAGGACCCCAAAGGACCAGAGTCACCTACTGCTGTCACCCATGCCCGGTTTGCTGATTTCGATTGACGTCGAGGCAGGCGACGCCGTGCATGCGGGGCAGACGCTGGCCGTCATCGAGGCGATGAAAATGGAAAACGTCCTGAAGGCGGAACGTGATTGTGTTATCGAAACGATCCATGCTGCCGTCGGTGATACGCTCGAACTTGATCAGCCGGTTATTGAGTTTCAGGCCCAGACGCGATGACTGACGCCGAGTTAGATGAATTAAAAGACGGAATACGCACGCGTGATCGCCGTGCACTGGCCCGTTCGATCACGCTGCTGGAATCAACCCGCCCGTCCCACCGCGACCAGGCTGAATCGCTGCTGACAGCCCTGTTACCCGATGTCGGAATGTCGTTTCGAATCGGCATCACCGGCGTACCGGGAGTTGGAAAGTCGACATTTATCGAAGCGCTTGGGCTTAAGGCGATTAAAGCGGGGCATCGGGTTGCCGTTCTGACCGTAGATCCCACATCAGTGGTGAGCGGCGGGTCCATATTGGGCGATAAAACTCGAATGGAGAAACTGTCAAGTCACCCCGAGGCTTTTGTCCGTCCATCGCCCTCCGGCGGCAGTCCAGGCGGCGTTGCCCGCCGTACTCGAGAGAGTATCTATTTGTGTGAGGCTGCGGGGTATGACTATGTCATTGTTGAAACCGTGGGTGTTGGTCAGTCCGAACTTCGTGTTGCTCAGATGACAGATTTCTTCCTGCTACTCATCCTGCCGGCTTCCGGTGATGAACTACAGGGTATAAAGCGTGGCGTGATGGAGTTGGTGGATCTCATACTGGTCAATAAGGCGGATGATGATCTGCAGAACGCGGCCCGGCGCACCGTCAGCAGTTACACTCACGCGGTCCGACTGATGCAGCCACGTATTAGCGGTTGGCAAGTGCCCGTGCTGGCTGTGTCTGCATTAAGGGATAAGGGGATTTCCGAGACACTGGATATTCTGGACAAATTTCAGGTCCAATACATGGAACCCGGGTTGACTGAAGAACATCGTACCGAGCAGTCGGGGGACTGGTTACGCCAGGAGCTTCGCGACGGGCTGATCGATCTATGTCGCCAGGATCCGGTGATAGCGACCCGATTGAAGATTTTGGAAAAAGACGTGAAAGCCGGCAGAGTGGTGGCAACAGTCGCCGCCAGACAACTCGTAGATGAAATTGCCCAGCGCAGGGCAGGTACTCAGTCATGATCGGCAAGCTCAATCATGTTGCCATCGTGGTGCCGGATCTTCAAAAAGGAGTCGAGCTCTACCGGGATGTGCTCGGCGCCCAAGTATCTGAGCCGATGCCATTGCCCGAGCACGGGGTCACCACGGTTTTTGTAGAGCTAGAAAACACCAAGATTGAACTCCTGCATCCGTTGGGGGAAGCGTCGCCCGTAAGCCGATATCTAGAGCGCCATCCCCAAGGGGGCGTACATCATATCTGTTACGAGGTTGCGGATATCACGGTTGCCCGGGATCAACTGTGCCGCAGTGGTGCACGGGTGCTGGGCGAGGGTGAACCGAGCATCGGTGCACACGGAAAGCCAGTACTGTTTTTACACCCGGCCGACTTCTGTGGAACGTTGATCGAACTCGAACAAGCCTGAACTGTGGCAGCCGCTTGCGCTGTCACCTGATGCAAGTGCCTGTTCAGTTTTTCCGAGGCAGATAGAGATCGGTGATGGTGCCTTCAAATACCTCTGCCGCAAAAGCCAGCGTCTCAGACAGAGTAGGATGTGGGTGGATGGTCAGAGCGATATCCTGTGCTTCACACTGCATCTCGATGGCAAGACAAGCTTCGGCGATCAGGTCACCGGCATTAACACCCACAATACCGGCGCCCAGAAGTCTTCGAGTACGAGGCTCAAAAAGAAGTTTGGTCAGCCCTTCGGGTCGACCCAATCCGAGTGCCCGGCCGCTGGCCGCCCAGGGGAAGATACTTGTCTTGTATTCGATTCCTTGAGAGTTAGCATCGGTTTCGGTCAATCCAACCCAGGCGATTTCGGGATCAGTATAGGCAACAGAAGGAATCAGTCTGGCATCGAACGCACTGGGCAGGCCGGCGGCCACTTCTGCTGCTACTTTGCCTTCATGTGTTGCCTTATGGGCCAGCATCGGCGGGCCGACGATATCGCCACAGGCAAAGATATGATCGACATTTGTTTTCTGTCTTCGGTCGACCGCGATGAAACCCGAGTCATCGACGGTTATGCCGGCATTTTCTGCACCGATTAGGTGGCCGTTGGGCTGACGGCCAACCGCGACTAGCACCTGGTCGAACTGTTCTGCATGGGTGGTGTCTTCGCGTTCAAAAGTGACGTCAAGCCCAACGCCTGCTGCGCTGATATGGCTAACCCGGGTATTCACAAACAGATTCTGGCAGCGTTTTTTGAGTCGCAGGTTGAGTGGCCGCACAAGATCAGGATCGACGCCGGGCATCAACTGATCCGCCATCTCGGCAACCGTGACAAGACTACCCAATGCCTGATAAACGGTCGCCATCTCCAGCCCAATGATGCCACCACCGATGATCAGCAGGCGGTTGGGTATATTCTCCAGTGCCAGTGCACCCGTTGAGTCGATGATCCGGGGGTCGTCCGGCAGGTCCGGCAGTCGTATAGGTTCGGAGCCGGCGGCGATGATTGCCTGTTCGAATGCGATGTCGGTTTTACCGTTTTCGCAGGTAACACAGATATGGTCGGCTGCTGTGAAACCACCGTGCCCGTTTATTACGGTCACTTTTCGTTTCTGAGAAAGTGTGTTGAGGCCATCGGTCAGTTTTTCTACAACGCTGTTTTTCCAGGCAACTAGTTTTTCGCGGTGAATGGTTGGTGAACCGAAATCGAGGCCGGCCGTCGCCATCTCTGTCGTTTCTTCGATCACGCGTGCGGCGTGCAGCAGGGCTTTGGATGGTATGCAGCCCACGTTGAGGCAAACGCCTCCGAGTGTGGGTGAGGAGTCGACCAGAACAGTGTCGAGTCCTAGATCAGCGGCACGAAATGCGGCGGTATAACCCCCGGGACCGGCACCCAGAACCACCAACTGTGTTCGAATTTCAGCTTCGCTGGAAGAGACGCGCACGGTAGCGGGTTCAGAATCCTGCGCGACTGAACGATCCTCGTCAACGGCCGCGGTTGGTGGGCTGTCGGCAGGTCGTGTGGATTTTTCCGGGCCGCGTACACGCACGATCGGCGAATCCGTAGAGACGCTCTCTCCCACGGCAACCAGCACTTCGGTCACGGTGCCGGCAATTGGAGAGGGAACATCCATCGTTGCTTTGTCACTCTCCAGCGTCAGCAGCGGTGTTTCTATATCCAGTTGATCACCAGGGACAACCAGAATTTCGATCACCTGGATATCGGTGATATCTCCGACATCGGGCACCTTCACAACTTGATCTTGCTGCATGCCACTCATACTTGGAGTCTGCTTAAAGGAGCAGTCGCCGGGTGTCTTCCAGCAGTTCGCGGATAAACACTGTGAAGCGTGCGGCTTCGGCACCGTCGATAACCCGGTGGTCATACGACAACGACAAGGGCAGCATCAGACGGGGCCTGAATTCCTGTCCATCCCAGACAGGGGTCATCCGGGCCCGCGCAACCCCTAAAATTGCGACTTCTGGTGCATTGATGATGGGGGTAAAAGCGACACCACCGATACCGCCGAGATTTGAAATGGTGATACATCCAGCCTGCAAGTCTTCGGGCTTCAATGCGCCCGACCGTGCCTTCCTACTCAGTTCGTTCATCTCGGTCGCCAGCTGAATCAGTCCCTTGAGTGGGATGTCCCGAATCACCGGAACTATCAGACCGTCGGGTGTGTCTACGGCAATACCGATATTGCAGTACTTGCGGAAGACCAGGTGCTCACCATCGTCAGCCAGTGATGAATTGAACTTTGGAAACCGCCGGACCGCCCCGGCCAGCGCTTTCAGCGTAAACGCCAGCCAAGTAATAGATGCCGCCGATTCTTGTGTGTCCGCATTGAGTGATTGACGAAACGCCTCAAGTTCTGTGATATCGGCCTCATCAAAGTGTGTGACATGTGGAATATTCAGCCAGGCCCGATGCAGGTGCGGACCGGAGCGTTTCTGGATCCTGGACAACGGTTGCACATCGATCTCACCCCAACGACTGTAGTCGATCCGCGGGATGGCCGGGATACTGGACGTTGACTCGTCACGTGCGGTCTGAGCGGGGGCGCCCGACAGGGCGTTTTTAACATGGTTTTGAATATCTTGTCTGAGAATTCGACCCTTGGGTCCTGAGCCCCGCACCGCATGCAGGTCTGCACCCAGTTCACGTGCAAATCGACGGGCAGCAGGACTTGCGTGGGGTAAGGCATCGCCGCTGCGTTCTACCGGTGGCGGCAGGGTCGCTGGGGATCTATGGACAACTTGTTCAGCGACAGCTTGTGCGGTCTGGGGATCCGTCGAATCAGTGGCGCCCGGATCTGGGCCTGGTGTTTGTGCGGATATCGATTGTTCCGGTGTGGATGCCGCGGTACCGGATTCGGCATCTACCAGTGCGATAACAGCGCCTTGGGCAATTTTATCGCCGACCTTGACTGTGACTTCTCTGATGATGCCACCGAACGGGGCGGGTAAATCCATGGTCGCTTTGTCGCTTTCGAGCGTGATTAGAGGATCTTCCGTTTTGATCTCATCACCAGGGGCGACCAGAATTTCTATGACATCGACAGACTCGAAATCGCCGATGTCAGGGAGGCCAATTTCTTTTAGATCGGTCATGTGTTGCTGTAACGGTTTCGAGGCGGTGTCATGAATGGACGGGGTTGGGTTTGTTGCTGTTTATGCCATATCGTGACAGGGCGTCGGATACCGTGGAAGAGGGGACTGTGTTGTCATCAGCGAGCGCCTTAATCGCAGCAACAGCGATGTAGTAACGATCGACTTCAAAAAATTCACGCAACTGGGCTCGTGTGCCGCTTCGACCAAAACCATCTGTACCCAGGACCACATAGTGTTGAGGGACAAATGCTCGGATCTGATCAGCATAGTTGGCGACATAGTCTGTGGCAGCGATAACCGGGCCTTTTTCTTCCTTCAGGCACTGCGTTACGTAGTTGGTTTTCTGTTCTTCCTCCGGATGGAGCGTGTTCCAGCGTGCCGTGGTTCGACCTTCTCGGCTGAGTTCATTGAAACTGGTCACACTCCACACATCGGCTTGTATGTCGAAGTCCTCCTCCAAAAGATCTGCCGCGGCCAGCGATTCCCCCAGAATGGCACCACTGCCCAACAGCTGAACTCTAGGCGCTGCCTTACGGCTGCGTCGTGCACTACGTAAGCGGTACATGCCTTTCAATATCCCAGCCTGCGCTTCATTGGGCAGCGCGGGTTGGGGGTAGTTTTCGTTCATGACAGTGATGTAATAGTAGATATTCTCCCGGTTGACGAACATGCGTTGCAGGCCGTCCTGAATTATGACGGCAAGTTCATAAGCGTATGCCGGATCGTAAGCGATACAGTTAGGGATGGTAGAGGCGTGCAGCAGGCTGTGACCGTCCTGGTGTTGTAGACCTTCGCCGGCCAAGGTCGTACGCCCGGCAGTGCCACCAATCAGAAAGCCACGGGCCTGAATGTCTCCTGCAGCCCAGGCCAGATCGCCGATTCGCTGCATTCCGAACATGGAATAGAAAATATAAAAGGGAATAAGGGCCGTGCCGTGATTGGCGTAAGCTGTTGCCGCGGCAATCCATGATGACATCGCTCCTGCTTCGGTGATCCCTTCCTGTAGTACCTGGCCTTGCTGGTCTTCACGATAGTACATCAATTGATCGACGTCTTCGGGCTCATACAGTTGACCTTTGACTGAATAAATACCCAGCTGGCGACACATACCCTCCATGCCAAAGGTTCGGGACTCGTCAGGCACGATGGGCACCACTTTGTCGCCAATGCCAGGATCGCGTACCAGCGTCGACAGGATGCGTACAAATGCCATTGTGGTCGAAATTTCACGATCGCCCGTACCGTCTAGTTGGTTCTGGAATGCTGTCAATTGCGGAATTGGGAGTGGGTCCGACTGGTCCTGTCGGGCCGGTAGGTAGCCGCCCAGTGCTTCCCGGCGTGCTTTCAGATACTGGATCTCCGGGCTGTCATCACCCGGGTGATAGAAAGGTGCCTGAATTACTTCTTCATCCGTCAGTGGTATCCGAAACCGGTCACGGAAGGCGATCAGCGATGCATCGGCCATTTTCTTTTGCTGGTGGGTCGTATTCTGACCTTCGCCGGATTCGCCCATGCCATAGCCCTTCACCGTTTTCGCGAGAATCACAGTAGGCTGGCCCTTGTGCGCGACGGCAGCAGCGTATGCGGCGTATACCTTGTGTGGATCGTGGCCACCTCGATTGAGTCGCCATATGTCTTCGTCGGTCATGTTGGCAACCATCTCAGCCAGTTCGGGGTACTTACCGAAGAATCGTTCGCGCACAAATGCACCGTCTTTCGACTTAAATGCCTGATATTCACCATCAATCGCTTCTTCCATTCGCTGTTTCAGTAATCCTTTTGTATCCCGCATCAAAAGCGGGTCCCAGTACGAACCCCAGATCAGCTTGATGACATTCCAGCCGGCGCCGCGAAATTCTCCTTCAAGTTCCTGGATGATCTTGGAATTGCCCCGCACCGGTCCGTCGAGTCTTTGCAGGTTGCAGTTGACCACAAAAATTAGGTTGTCCAGTTGGTCACGACCTGCGACACCGATGGCGCCCATTGATTCGGGCTCATCCATCTCGCCATCACCAATAAATGCCCATACCTTGCGGTCCTGTGTCGGTATGGCTTTGCGGTGCTGCAGGTACCGCATGAATCGTGCCTGATAGATTGCCTGGATTGGTCCCAGGCCCATGGACACTGTCGGGAACTGCCAGAAGTCGGGCATCAACCATGGATGCGGATAGGAGGACAGCCCCTGCCCGTCGACCTCCTGCCGGAAGTGTTTGATCTGCGTCTCGGTGATGCGACCTTCCAGAAATGCCCGCGCATAGATCCCGGGTGCCGAATGACCCTGAAAGAAGATGAGATCCCCGCCATGTTGTTCAGTGGGGGCCCGCCAGAAGTGGTTGAAGCCCACATCGTATAGCGTGGCTGATGACGCGAAAGTTGCGATATGACCGCCGAGTTCAGAACTTTCACGATTGGCGTTTACGACCATGGCCAACGCATTCCAACGGATCAGCGATCTAACCCGCCATTCAATCGAAGCATCTCCAGGGCTGCGTTCTTCGTGGGCGGCAGAGATCGTGTTGAGATAGGCTGTAGTCGATCTATAGGGTATGTACACGCCCGACCGGCGGGCCAGGTCGATCAGTTCTTCGAGCAGATAGTGCGCACGGACATCCCCTTCGCGCTCTAGAACTGAGGTCAGGGCATCACGCCATTCTTGGGTTTCTTCGGCGTCGATGTCTTCGTGGCGCGTGTTGTCTACCATGAGAAAAGGTGGTGCGTCAGGCGTGGTAAGAGATCAGAGGGTTGTTCTCCTGGCCCTGTGATAAGTGGATTTGGTAGGTCGAAGCACCACGGAAATCTCCTTATCATCAATTATTTAGATCATAGCACATCCGAAATCCTGATCATTTTCTGCGCTGAAACTGGTATGACCCATCGTTTTGGCATGCGTGACAGTCTGCGCGGTGAATCGGCCTGTAATTGGCCTTTTGCCAGTGGGCCCCTTTGAAAAAACTGTCGCGGGGATCAGGCGATCAGCTTTTTTTTGATGCAGCAGGTTGCAGAATCTTGGCCAGAAAACACCCGGTATAGGACTCCTTTACCCCGGCCACTGTTTCCGGTGTGCCACAGGCCACCAATTGACCGCCCCGATGACCCCCTTCAGGACCCAGGTCAATTATCCAGTCGGCCGTCTTAACAACGTCCAGATTGTGTTCAATTACGATCACGGTATTCCCGCCATCCCGAAGTCGGTGCAGTACCTGTAGCAACTGGCGAATATCGTGAAAGTGGAGTCCAGTTGTGGGCTCATCCAGTATATAAAGTGTGCGACCGGTATCCCGTTTTGAGAGTTCACGAGCGAGCTTGATGCGCTGGGCTTCACCGCCTGAAAGAGTGGTCGCACTCTGGCCCAGGGAGAGATAGCTCAGACCAACGTCCATCAGCGTGTCGAGTTTGCGCTTGATGATGGGTACAGCCGAGAAAAAATCGCAGGCCTCGGCGACAGTCATTGCCAGTACTTCACTGATGGTTTTGCCTTTGTATCGAATGTCGAGTGTTTCCCGGTTGTACCGTCCCCCTTTACACAGATCACAAGACACATAGATGTCGGGTAGAAAATGCATCTCCACCTTGATCAGTCCGTCGCCCTGGCAGGCTTCACAACGCCCACCGCGGACATTGAACGAGAAGCGTCCAGGCTTGTAGCCCCGCGCACGTGACTCTGGCACCGCAGCATAAAGTTCCCGGATTGGCGTAAACAGCCCAGTGTAGGTCGCAGGATTAGAACGTGGTGTCCTACCTATAGGGCTCTGGTCGATGTCGATGACTTTATCGAAATTTTCAAGACCTTTGATGCTGCGGTGCGGTGCTGCCTGATGGCGCCCGTGGTGAAGTTTGCTGGCCAGCGCTGGATAAAGCGTGTTATTGATCAGTGTGGATTTCCCGGATCCTGAGACACCCGTAACACAGGTGAAAAGGCCAACGGGTATTTCCACATCAATGGCCTGCAGGTTATTTCCTTGGGCCCCATTGATTACCAGTATTTTTTGGGGATCTGTTTTAACACGCTTTTTCGGTATTTCGATCTGCAGGTCACCTGAGAGGTAGCGTCCGGTTAGGGAAGCCGTGCTGGCGATGATCTCGTCAGGTTTTCCTTGAACGACAATTTCTCCACCGTGAATGCCGGCACCGGGGCCCAGGTCGACGACATAGTCCGCACTGCGAATGGCTTCTTCGTCATGCTCGACAACAATAATGGTGTTCCCCAGGTCACGCAGCCGGTAAAGGGTTTCGAGAAGCCGCGCATTGTCGCGCTGATGCAGGCCGATCGAGGGTTCATCCAGGATGTAGGTCACACCGACAAGCCCAGATCCGATCTGAGACGCTAGCCGAATCCGCTGGGCTTCTCCGCCGGACAGTGTTTCAGCTGTTCGGTCAAGCGTTAAATACTCAAGACCGACATTAAAAAGGAAGCGCAGCCGCTCCAAGATCTCTCGGATAATGCGTGCCGCGATGTCTCCGTGGCGTCCCGGCAGTTTGAGGAGTTGAAACAATTCCAGCGACTGTTCAACCGTTAGAGCTGTAATCTGATGAATCGCATGGTCGCCAACGAAAACATGCCGGGCGCTTTCTCGCAATCTGCTGCCGTCGCAGGTCTTGCAAGACTGGGTATTGATGTAGCGGCTGAGTTCTTCCCGAATCAGACTGGATTCTGAATCTTTGTAGCGTCGCTCCATGTTCGGCAGGACACCTTCGAATGCATGATTACGTCGCCTTGGCCGGCGGCCGTGAGCACGAAGATAGGTGAATGGAATTTTTTCAGAACCACTGCCATACAAAAGGACGTCGCGTGTTCTTTTGGGTAGCTTTGAATACGGTGTTTCAGTATTAAAACCGTAGTGGTCTGCCAGGCAGTTGATCAGGTTGAAATAAAACGCATTACGCCGGTCCCAACCAGCAATTGCTCCTGCCGCAAGACTGAGGGACTTGTCGTGCACTACCCGGTCAGGGTCGAAGAACTGGCGGACACCCAGGCCGTCACAATCGGGACAGGCACCGGCTGGATTGTTGAAAGAAAATAATCGCGGTTCGAGTTCACTCAGACTGTAGCCACAATGAGGACAGGCAAAAAGGGCAGAGAACAAATGCGACTCCCCCTCGGTATATTCGTCATCGGGCAGAACCTGTACCAGAGCCAGCCCATCGGTCAGGGCAAGAGCGGTTTCGAATGATTCCGCAAGACGCTGTGCCGACTGCGGTCCCACAACAACGCGGTCGACCACAACCTCAATGGTGTGTTTCCGTTTCTTATCCAGTGATGGAATCTCATCCATTTCATACACAACACCATCAATCCTGACGCGTACAAATCCCTGACTCTGGAGCGTGTTGAACAGTTGCTGGTTTTCTCCCTTGCGATCCTGTATGACCGGGGCCATCAGCAGGAGTCGTGAACCGGCTTTTAAAGACATCACACGGTCAACCATTTCACTGACCGTACTCGCGTTGAGTACGGTGTCATGTTCCGGGCAGTAAGGTATCCCGACCCGGGCAAAAAGCAGGCGTAGATAGTCGTAGATCTCGGTGACAGTACCTACCGTAGAGCGTGGGTTGTGGGAAGAGGATTTCTGTTCAATACTGATTGTCGGTGACAGCCCCTCAATCAGATCGACATCAGGTTTTTCCATCCGTGACAGGAACTGCCGGGCATAGGTCGACAGTGACTCTACATAGCGCCGCTGCCCTTCGGCATACAGCGTATCGAATGCAAGAGAGGATTTTCCCGACCCGGACAGTCCGGTGATTACGATCAGCTGGTCTCTCGGTAGATCCAGATCGATATTCCTGAGATTGTGTGTTCGGGCACCCCGAATCTGGATTGCTCGCATGCCTCGGACCGGTGAAAAGCCAAACTGTTAATATTACGACTCGTACGCCTTGGCTTTCAAAGCTTTTTCCAGTATTTCTGTTTTCTACTCAGTTGATCGGAGTAAATCGAAAAAAAAGGTTGGCAATTTGGGCCATGGGTGCAGTGTTTGTGGCAGCTAAACGGTGGTCCTGGGCCTAAACGGCTTAAAAAATTGGGAGATTGATCTCTGAAGCGAGATAAAAGTACCGCGATGAATGCGTTGGAAAGGCGCTCGGTGGTGGCGCTTTCGTCGCTTATGGGATTGAGGATGTTTGGGTTATTCCTGATCCTGCCGGTATTTGTGCTTTACGCCCCGGGACTTGAGGGCGCGACGCCGTTAACGGTGGGTATTGCATTGGGCGCCTATGGACTGACGCAGGCTGTGCTGCAGGTGCCATTCGGGATGCTGTCGGATCGCTATGGGCGAAAGCGGATGCTGAGTATAGGGTTGTTGCTGTTTGTATTCGGCAGTGTCGTCGCGGCGCTGTCCAGCAGTATCGAGGGCATTATTTTGGGTCGCGCGATTCAGGGCACCGGCGCTATATCGGCAGTTGTGTTGGCCACGTTGTCGGATCTGACCAGAGAGCAAACGCGAACCAAAGCGATGGCCGTGGTCGGTGTGAGTATCGGCTTCTCATTTCTACTTGCGCTGATGTTGGGTTCCTCGCTGGTTCAGTGGCACGGTCTTTCCGGATTATTCTGGATCACCGCCTGTCTTGCGGCTGCAGCCGTGTTAGTCGTATGGCTGACGGTACCGACTGCGACTCGTGTTTCGGCATCTGTCGAGATCCAACCCGTTCGCAGCCAGATCAGTGCTGTGTTGTTTAACCGCCAGTTGCAGGGTTTGAATCTGGGGATATTTGTTTTGCACATGACACTGATGGCACTTTTCATTGCTGTGCCTGTCGGCTTGCGTGACATCCTAGATCTGGTTTCAGCGAGTCACTGGCAGTTTTATGTGCCAGTCTTGGTGTGTTCAGTGTTCGGCATGGTGCCGTTGCTGATTTATGGGATGCGACGGCACAGAACATTTGCTGTGTTCCGTCTCGCAATAGCACTGCTGCTCGCTGCACAACTGATCCTGATCATCGGGACGGATCAGGTTGCGTTTCTCATCGCCGGCGTCTGGTTGTTCTTTGTGGGTTTTAACCTACTCGAGGCCATGTTGCCGTCGCTGATGTCACGGCTCGCCCCGGCGGCAAGCAAAGGGACCGCACTGGGTATCTACAATACGTTCCAGTTTTTGGGGGTGTTTGCAGGCGGCGTTGTTGGTGGACTTATGTATGGTACGTGGGGTGTGGCCGGTGTCTATGGGTTTGCTGCGTGTGCTGTGTTCGTATGGCTGGTGTTGGCTTTAAGTACTTCGGCCCCGGTGTTGCTGGAAAGTTTGACGCTGCGTCTGGCAGATACCGCTGATCAGGAACAGAGCGATGTCCTGCAGCGATTGAGTCAGGCGCCAGGGGTACGCGAAGCCGTAATCCTTCCGGGACGAGATCTGGTCTATCTGAAGGTCGACCCAGCAGAGGTTGACGAGGATGCCCTACGAGAAATAGATGGCGTAGTAGCTGTTGACTAGTTAGCCTGTTAACGCAGCTAAAGAGGTGGCCGTTTGGCTGAAATTTCAAACCATCGCCCGGCTGCCTCCTCAAATGCCACAGCAGCCCTGAACACGTCCTTGTCACAGTAGGTTCTGCCGACCACCTGAATGCTCGTGGGTATACCGTTTGAGGCTCTACCGCTCGGCAAGGTCAGAACTGGACAGCGGCTCATGGTGTTAAATGGTGAAGTCATAACCCACCCAAGCATGGGGTTAACTTGCTTACCATTTATGCATACTGAATCCTATGACTGGTCAAAATCGGCGGGTACTGCAGGCAAGGCAGTGGTCGGACAAATAAGTACGTTGTGTTTTTCCAGGATAGGTCCCAGGGTGGCATACATACTGTTTGCAACTTCCAGTGTGGGTACAAAATCTACCGCTTCAGAGTCTCGTCCCTTTTCGGCAAATGTCCGAGCATAGGTGGTTAACTGATCGCCGTGAGTCTCTAGTAGTACCGACAGTGATGCACCAAATAGGTGTTCCAGATAGGTGAGACCGGTATCGAGTGCATCGTGAGTCCAGCCGAGATCCACTTCTTCTATGGTTGCACCCAGGCTGCGGAAGATAGCCAGTGCAGCGCATAGTTTTTAAAAACTGTATTTACAGGTCGCTGATGTGGAGGAAGCGGGCTGATGTCATCACCATCGAGCAGGATTGCGGCCCTCAGTGGGGTGGTCGAAACCGGCTACTAGCCGCAATAGCGTTGTCTTACCACAACCAGATGGTCCAAGGAGTGTAAAAACTCGTTCTGGTTGATCGAGACTGAAACCTGATCTAATGCTGTGACAGGTTGGTCGGTTTGGGCGCCAAAAACCTTTTTGACGGCTCTAACGTCAACTGCTACTTCAGTACTCAATTCGACGGTCCTCCTCAGTGCCAACATTCACGACTCAAGTAGCCCGGTTTAAAAAGGATCCAGTTGTTTGAGCAGATTCTAGGGCAGCGGGCGTAATTTCCATGGACTCAACACTGTACTCGAATATATGGTGACTGTAATCTGTGCGTTAACGCACTTTAATCGATTGGAATCAGCGTTATACTCAGATTTGGAGGTTTGCAATAGGTTCAGTGGTTTTGGGCTGGCAAAATGACCAGGAAGCACTGAGATCAACCAAAAAGACGAAGCTGGAGAGCGCTATGGCCAGAGGAGTAAATAAAGCAATCATCGTGGGTAATCTGGGACGGGATCCAGAAGTCCGTTATTCAGCCAGTGGCAGCGCGATCGCCAATGTAACTGTTGCAACAACCGACAGCTGGAAAGACCGGCAGTCGGGTGAGCGCCAGGAGCGAACCGAATGGCATCGCGTGGTGTTTTTTAATCGCCTGGCAGAAATTGCCGGTGAATATCTTAAAAAGGGTTCACAGGTGTTCATTGAGGGACGAATCCAGACCCGAAAGTGGGAGGATAAAGACGGCAACGAGCGCTGGACGACCGAAATCGTGGCGAACGAGATGCAGATGCTGGGTTCACGCGGTGGCGGCAGTATGTCTGACGGACCGCCGGACGATTCGGGTACTGCGCCGGCGCCTGGCAGCAGCGGTTCATCGGGCTTCAGTGACTCGGAATTTGATGACGATATCCCGTTTTAGGGAACCAAAACAGTTTCAAACTGAAATTAATTGGGCGTTTTGAGATTTAAATTCCAGAATTTCTAGATATATCTGAATACTTGATTTGTAGTTCAGTAGGGTCAAGGGTGCCACTGGTAAATTTTCATATGATTAATGCTGGGTCGCGTTGCAAAATTCTTAGCACAGTGTTTATAGTTCGCCCCGAGATGGATTAAGTGTCGAGCAGTTTGTATCGCTGGAATCTGTCGAAAAGAAAGTTAAAACCGGAGGAGATCAAGTCGACGACTGTGATAGAGCCAGTCGCTGTACGCTGTGTTAAAAACTTCCTCATGAAACCCATTGAACGACATGGTTAATACCACCTATTCGTCTGCCGAGACGTTTCCACGCTGCCTGCTTGACCAGGCTCAGCGTAATGGTGAAAAGCCAGCGATACGCGAGAAGTACCTTGGCATCTGGCAGACATGGACCTGGCGCGAGGTCAGTGAACAGGTGCGGGTACTCGCGTGTGGACTGGCAGCGGTGGGTTTTAAGCGAGGTGACAAGCTTGCACTGATCGGTGACAACCGACCACGGCTTTACTGGTCAATGAGCGCAGCCCAGTGTCTGGGTGGCATCCCTGTGCCCATGTACCAGGATTCGGTAGCGGATGAACTTCAGTTCGTGGTTGAACACGCTGAGGTACGTTTTGCAGTTGTAGAAGACCAGGAACAGGTCGACAAGCTGCTCGAAATCATGGACCGATGCCCGAAACTGGAGTTCATCATTTACTGTAATCCACGAGGTATGCGGAACTATTCGCAGGATTTTCTGATTGATCTTGAAACGGTTCAGCAAAAGGGTAAAGATTTCGAAAGCAAGAATACGGCGTTCTTTTCGGATGAAATAGACAAAGGCAAGAGCGGTGATGTTGCCTGCATTCTCTATACCTCGGGTACAACGGGAGATCCCAAAGGGGTTGTTCTGAGTCACGAGAGCCTGATCAAGACTGCGACCAATGCTGCGAACTGGGATCAGCTCACAGCAGACGGAAACGTACTGGCCTATCTGCCAATGGCTTGGGTCGGTGACAATCTCTTCTCTTATAGTGAGTCGTACATTGTTGGGTATTGTGTCAACTGTCCTGAAAGTGGTGAAACGGTGCTGAACGATATGCGCGAGATCGGCCCGAGTTATTTTTTTGCACCACCGCGAATCTTTGAGAACTTGCTCACCAGCGTCATGATTCGGATGGAGGATGCCGGTGCTATTAAGCGCAGGATGTTCCACTACTTTATGGCGGTGGCGAAACGTACAGGCACACGAATTCTGGATGGTGAAAGCGTATCGGCAAGCGATAGATTGCTCTACATGCTGGGCCGATTGCTGGTCTATGGTCCACTGAAGGACATGTTAGGATTTACCCGTATCCGGATGGCTTATACCGCCGGGGAATCTATCAGCCCAGAGTTGTTTGATTTCTATCGGTCACTCGGTATTAATCTGAAGCAGCTATACGGTCAGACCGAGGCATCCGTCCTCGTAACAATCCAGCCGGATGGTGAAGTGCGTTCAGATTCGGTTGGTGTACCAGCACCTGATGTCGAGATTGAAATCAGCGACGGTGGGGAAGTCTTATACCGTAGCCCGGGTGTTTTCTTGGAGTACTACAAGAATCCTGAAGCAACTGCAGAGACCAAGACCGCAGATGGTTGGGTACGCACCGGTGATGCTGGTTACTTCGACAAGGAAGGGTATCTGAAGATCATTGATCGAGCTGCGGATGTGGGTAAGCTCAATGATGGTTCTATGTACGCACCAAAATATCTGGAGAACAAGCTCAAGTTTTTCCCCCAGATAAAAGAAGCAGTGACCTTCGGTCACCAGCAAGACTTTGTGTCTGCTTTTATCAATATTGACCTTGAGGCCATCAGCAACTGGGCGGAGAAGAACGATGTGACCTACGCGAGTTACCACGAACTGGCCACAAATGATCGGGTGTCTAGTTTGATTCAGGATTGTGTCGCGTCGGTCAATCAGGAACTGGCCAACGAAGATCAATTCAACACTTCCCAGATACAGCGTTTTGTCTTGCTCCACAAAGAACTGGATGCGGATGATGGTGAGTTGACCCGAACTCGAAAGGTTCGGCGAAAATTCGTGGCTGAAAAATATTCAACGCTGGTCGATGCGTTGTATTCAAATCGAAACAATGTGCATGTCGAAACCGAAGTCACGTTTGAAGATGGCCAAAAAGGCTCGATTGAAGCAGATATAAAAATCTACGACATGCCTACTGCAGAGGCACCAGCCTGATGGCCGCAGTCATGGAAACACGTACGGTTGGCGATGTTGTTCTGAAAGCCGACGAGGTCACCGTGACCTTTGGTGCGGTGGAGGCGTTAACTGGTGTCAGTTTTGAGGTTAAAGAGCGGGAGATCTTGGCTATCATTGGACCGAACGGCGCAGGCAAAACGACGATGCTCAACGTGGTCAACGGGTTTTACCACCCGGATTCGGGCTCAATCACGTTTAAGGGCGAAACCCGGAGTCGTATGCGACCCCATGTGGCTGCAGCGCAAGGTATCGCACGTACCTTTCAGAATGTGGCCTTGTTCAAGGGTATGAGCACGCTGGACAACATCATGACGGGTCGTAATCTCAAGATGAGTCGCTGGGCGACGAACATCCTCTCGGCGGCGATCTACTACGGGCCGACGCAAAAGGAAGAGATTGCCCATCGTGAGCATGCCGAACACGTCATCGATTTTCTGGAGATCCAGTCGATTCGCAAAACACCGGTGGGTAGATTGCCTTATGGGCTTCAAAAGCGTGTGGAATTGGGTCGGGCACTCGCAGCAGAGCCCGATCTGTTGTTATTGGACGAACCCATGGCCGGGATGAATCTTGAAGAAAAACAGGACATGTGCCGCTTTGTCCTTGACGTGAACGATGAATTCGGCACCACAATAACGCTGATTGAGCATGACATGGGTGTGGTTATGGATATCTCCGACCGGGTGGTGGTACTGGACTACGGTAAGAAGATTGCTGAAGGCACCCCGGATGAGATCAAGAGTAACCAGACAGTCATTGATGCCTACTTGGGCGTTTCGACTGATTAAGTATCATACAAGTGCAGCGGATTAAGGAATAAAGAAATGAACGTTTTGAATGCCGTCTTCGTTGCGCCGTTTCTTGATATGGCAGACTCTCCCGCTTTCTTTTTTGAAGTGGTGATTGGCGGGATGATGACAGGGGTCATGTATTCCCTCGTGGCATTGGGATTTGTGCTGATCTTTAAAGCGTCTTCGGTGTTTAATTTTGCACAAGGCGTATTTGCGCTGTTTGCTGCAATGACACTCGTTGGCCTTATGACAGGGACAGTGCCTTTCGCTCTGGATAAGGCTTTGCCCGGAATGCCGGCCTTCGTCGCCATTGTCCTAACGGGTGTGGTCATGGTGGGCCTGGCTTTTCTGGTTGAGCGGGTCGTGCTTCGGCCAATGGTCAATCAGGATCACATCATTATGTTCATGTCGACCATAGGCATTGCTTTTGTTTTGGAAGGGTTCGGCGATCTGATGTGGGGCAGTGACGTCAAGCTGCTGGATATCGGCATACCGACAGGAAGTTTCTTTTTTCTCGATATGATGATCCAGATATTTGATCTGTGGGCCGCTGGTATTGCTGGCGTGCTGGTCCTCAGTTTGGCTGTGTTTTTCCAGAAAACAAGAACAGGCCGAGCACTGAGAGCGGTCGCTGATGATCACCAGGCAGCACTGTCGGTGGGTATTCCCTTAAAATCGATTTGGGTCATTGTCTGGTCGGTTGCCGGCATTGTCGCCCTAGTGGCGGGAATCATGTGGGGATCGAAGTCCGGTGTGCAGTTCAGCCTGTCTCTGATTGCTTTGCGCGCGTTACCGGTATTGATCCTGGGTGGCTTCACATCTGTGCCGGGTGCAATTGTTGGTGGATTGATCATTGGCGTCGGTGAAAAAGTTGCTGAAGTGTATTGGGGGCCGCTCGTCAATGGCGCGATCGAAACCTGGTTCGCTTATGTGCTTGCGTTGGTATTCCTGCTCTTCAGACCACAGGGGCTATTTGGTGAGAAGATCATTGAACGGGTGTAGACCATGATTTATCGAGAAACAGGACAGTTCAAACCGACATACCAATCAGATTCGGCTGTGTTTCCGATTGCCCAGGATCGCTGGGTTGTCATTGCCTTTGTGGCGTTTCTGGCTATAGTGGTGCCATTTTTTGGTAGCGAGTATTTGTTCCAGGCGATTTTGGTGCCGGTGTTAATTTATTCGATTGCGGCAATTGGTCTGAATCTGCTCACGGGTTACTGCGGTCAGCTGTCCCTGGGTACTGGAGGATTTATGGCCGTGGGTGCCGTCGCCTGTTATAAGTTCTCGACAGCTTTTCCTGAAATGAACCTAGTTGTGGTACTACTGCTTTCTGGTGTGGTCACAGCCGGTGTCGGCCTGATTTTCGGTGTGCCGTCTTTGCGTATCAAGGGGTTCTATCTGGCGGTCGCAACGCTTGCGGCACAGTTTTTCCTCAACTGGCTGTTCAACAAGATCGCCTGGTTTCAGAACTACACGCCTTCAGGCACACTCACGATGCCGCCGCGAGAGGTTTTTGGCGTATTGGTAACTAGTGCAGCGGCACAGCCGCATCATCGTTACCTATTCTGTCTTGCTGTGGTTGTCATATTGGCGCTTGCGGCAACGAACATAGTGCGTGGCCCGGTAGGCCGAGCCTGGATGGCCATTCGGGATATGGATATTGCCGCCGAACTGATTGGCTTTCGGCCGTTCCAGACCAAACTGCTCGCGTTCTCTGTCAGTTCGTTTTATGTGGGCATCGCGGGGGCGTTGGCATTGGCCTTATGGCTGGGTAGCGTTGAAACCGCCGAAGCATTTGATATTAATCAATCATTTCAGGTACTGTTTATGGTCATCATTGGTGGCTTGGGCAGTATGCTAGGGTCGTTCATCGGCGCAGCATTTATCGTGCTGATGCCAATCGTCCTGACCAACGTGATGGTCTATGGGCTCGGATTTGAGGCCGTGACCGCCAAGCATTTTGAGTTTATATTCTTTGGTGGACTGATTATTTTCTTTTTGATTGTTGAGCCTCATGGTATAGCGCGGCTTTGGCAGATTGCGAAAGAAAAGCTGCGCTTATGGCCGTTTCCACATTGAGGCCGATGATGTTTCGAGATGGTGTTCTGGAGTAATTAGTGATAGGTAGAAGTGATTGGTATAAGTAGAGTTAATGGGTAATAGTAGAAGTTATCAGTTGTTAAACATGATGGAGGTTGATATGCGTATCAAAAATCTGATGGTTAGTGGGCTCTTAGTAGCACTCATCACGAGCCCGTTTGTTGTGAATACGGCGTCGGCAGCAGAACAGATTTACCAAATGGGACTGACGTACCGAACAGGTCCCTATGCACCGAATGGCGTGCCGTTCGCCAATGGTTTTGCCGACTATCTCACATTGCTGAATGAGCGCGATGGCGGGATTGGTGGCGTACCGATTGTGTACGAAGAGTGTGAGATGGGCTACAACACCAAGGTGGCTGTCGAGTGCTACGAGAAACTAAAAAGCAATCGACCGGCGGTTGTGATTCCAAACTCGACCGGTGTGACCTACCAGCTGATCCCCAAAACTGCGGTCGACAAGCTGCCACTGTTGTCAATGGGATACGGGCGTACTTCAGGTGCTGTGGGTACTGTATTTCCCTGGTACTTCAACTTTCCGACCACTTACTGGTCACAGGCCACAGCAGTGATCAGCTATATTGGTGCGGAAATGGGTGGGATGGACAAGTTAAAGGGCAAGACAATCGCCCATGTTTTTCATAACTCGGCCTATGGTAAGGAAGCCAATCCGACGTTGAAGGTGCTGGCTGAAAAATATGGATATGAGTTGATGTTGCTGGCGGTTGACCACCCGGGTCAGGAGCAGAAAGCCACGTGGCTGCAGATCCGTAAAAAGCAACCGGATTATGTGTTTATGTCGGGTTGGGGCATTATGAATTCGACCGCGATCAAGGAAGCCGCGGCCATCAACTATCCCATGGATCGGTTTATTGGCAACTGGTGGTCGGGTTCCGAAAACGATGTACTGCCGGCTGGCGCCGCAGCAAATGGCTATCGATCAGCGACGTTTCATGCATCCGGTGCCGAAACACCTCTGCACGAAGATATCAAGAAGTACGTGTATGACAAAGGCAAAGGTGCAGGAGATGTAGGTCGGATTTACGAGGTTCTCTATATCCGCGGATTGCTGAATCACATTTTTGCCATGGAAGCTGTCAGTAATGCACAGAAACACTTTGGTGTGAAAGTGCCGAGTGGCGAACAGGTCCGCTGGGGACTTGAAAACATGCACGTGACAGCGGCTGATTGGGAGCGTTTGGGTTTGCCCGGTTTTGCTGAGATCAAGGTGACTTGTGAAGACCATGAAGGCGGTCATCCGGTCTTGTTTCAGCGCTGGGATGCAAGTGCTAAATCGTGGACGGTCATCAGTGACTGGATACCTGTCATGCGGGATGTTGTCCGGCCGATGATGGAAGCTGACGCAGCGAAGTACGCAGCGGAAAACAACATCACACCACGTGACTGCGGTTGATAGCTGTTTATAGCGGTATTTGTTGCAGATAAGGTAACTGTTGTGAGTAGCAATGAACATTTTTTGAGTGTCAACAATGTTGAGGTGATCTACGATCACGTCATACTGGTACTCAAAGGTGTTTCACTCGAAGTCCCCGAGGAGGGCATTGTCGCCCTCCTCGGGGCCAACGGCGCCGGTAAGACAACCACACTGAAGTCCATTTCAAACCTGCTGGGCAGTGAACGCGGTGTCGTCACCAAAGGAGCTATTGATTATCAAGGGGCCCGGATAGATGGGCTCACGCCCAGTGAACTGGTGAAACGCGGCGTTATCCAGGTGATGGAAGGCCGGCACTGTTTTGAGCATCTGACCGTAGAAGAAAATTTGTTGACCGGCGCTTATACCCGTGGTGGTGACCGTAAAGGCGTGGCAGATGACTTGGAGCTCGTTTACAATTATTTTCCACGCTTGAAAGATCGCCTTAAATCACTTGCCGGTTACATATCCGGCGGCGAACAACAGATGGTCGCGATTGGTCGTGCGCTCATGGCAAGACCTAAACTGATGTTACTGGATGAGCCGTCAATGGGATTGGCGCCGCAACTGGTCGAAGAAATCTTTGAGATCGTTAAGCGGTTGAACGAGGACGAAAAGGTCACATTCCTATTGGCGGAACAGAACACCAACATGGCTCTGCGCTACAGCCGCTATGGCTATATTCTGGAGAACGGTCGGGTGGTGATGGATGGCGACGCACAGACATTGTTGGGTAATGAGGATATCAAAGAGTTCTATCTTGGAGCCAGTGGTCGTGACCAGCATAATTTCAGAAACATGAAACAATATCGCCGGCGCAAGCGTTGGTTGAGTTGATCGGCGATACCAAATTATTTGTTGAATAACTAATGTGTCACAAAGGCCCAATTGAAGGTGCCTATCCAGCCTGTACTTGCTTGACTCGACCGAATCTCGGCGGGTGTTACGATTGCAACGATCTAGTAAGGTGACCTCAATGCCTGATTTTTACGATGCCCTAGAGACCCGTGATTCGGTACTTCGCGAGAAACAGCAGTTTGATGAGCTGAAAAAGCAGTTGCACAACGCGCGGGATCATGCGCCGGCCTATGCTGCGATATTGGCTGACGTTGATATTGCGGATATCAATGATAGAGATACCCTGTCGATGATTCCCCTCACTCGGAAGTCAGACATCGCCGAACGTCAGGGCGAATTGCCGCCGCTGGGTGGGTACGCCACAGTCAGGATGGACAGCTTTTATAATGTGTTTGCCTCACCGGGTGGAATATTCGAACCCGGTGCTGCCCGAGACGATTACTGGAATTTTGCCCGCGGGTTACACGCTGCCGGCATACGGACTGGTGACCTGATTCACAACACATTCTCGTATCACTTTACCCCGGCGGGTCTGATGGTCGACAGTGCGGCACGAGCGCTTGGCTGTCCTGTGTTTCCGGGAGGAATCGGTCAGACTGAACTGCAGGTTCAGGTGATGGCACGACTACAACCCCGGGCTTATTGCGGGACACCGTCTTTCTTGAAAATCATCCTGGACAAAGCTGCGGAGATGAAAATCCGGGTGGACACGTTGTCGTTGGGACTCGTGGGTGGGGAGGCACTGCCGGGCAGCCTACGCACTGAACTCAGTGATTCTGGCGTCGATGTGGTCCAGTTTTATGGCACCGCAGATCTTGGGATGGTCGCATACGAATCCTCGGCAAAAGAGGGTATGATCCTTGAGGAAAAAGTGATTGTGGAAATCGTACGGCCGGGTACTGGAGAACCGGTAACAGAAGGTGAAGTGGGCGAAATTGTCGTGACCACACTGTCTCCAGAATATCCACTGATCCGGTTTGCCACGGGCGACCTGTCTGCCTTTATGTCGGGCAACAGTCCGTGCGGACGAACAAACCGGCGGATTAAGGGCTGGATGGGCCGAGCAGACCAGACCGCCAAGGTTCGAGGAATGTTTGTCCACCCGTCTCAGGTGGCATCGGTGGTCTCGCGTCATGACGAATTGCTTCGGGCTCGTTTGGTAATCGGTCGCGTCGATAACCAGGATGTGATGACCCTAAAGTGTGAAGTCGAGAACGATCCGGAATCGATAGAACAGTCGATCGCACAGAGTGTTCGGGAGGTCTGTAAGTTACGCGCAGACATCGAGTTATGCCCGGTTGGGGCGTTGCCAAATGACGGTGTTGTGATTGAGGACTCCAGGCCTCTGGACTGAGTGATCTTCGGTCCGTCGGCTGAATTACAGTATTCACTGACCCATTCCATCATACGGTGTCGCTGTTTCCGCTTAATCAGAGTGCCGGTCCTTCCGGATTCGGCTATCGCTCAACTGCCGAGGAGGTGACCGACGGACTCGATCTCTCCGGTAAAACCTATCTTGTGACGGGGTGTTCTACGGGACTGGGCAGGGAGACGCTCCGCGTGTTGACTTTAAGAGGTGCCCGCGTGATTGCGTTGGCGCGAACGCTTGAGAATGCCCGCGAGGTCTGTGCGCAGGTGGCGGGAGACACCGTTCCACTGGCCTGTGAATTGTCGGATCCAGGTAGCATCAATCGTGCAGTCGATGAGATCAGGTCGAGTGATCACAGGCTCGATGGCATTATCGCCAATGCTGGAATCATGGCACTGCCGAAACTGCAGCAGAAATTCGACCTGGAACTTCAGTTTTTGACCAATCATGTCGGACACTTCATTCTGGTTACAGGTCTGATTGCTCTGCTGACGGATCATGGCCGCGTTGTGATGCTGTCCAGTGTTGCCCATAAACGGACTTACCACGATGGCATTCAGTTCAACAATCTCTCCGGAGAGAATATCTACGTGCCATGGAACGCTTATGGTCAGTCGAAGTTGTGCAATCTGTTATTTGCACGACACCTATCAACCCGGTTACCTGGGCCGCGGCAGACCGCAAATGCCGTACATCCGGGTGTCATTGCGACACGGTTGACGCGTCATATGAATCCGCTACTGCGCGTTAGTGCACGTGTGGCCTCCCCGTTGTGTCTGAAGAACGTGGCTCAGGGCGCCGCGACCCAGTGCTATGTTGCCACCCATCCGGCGGTCGCAGGTATGACTGGCCGTTATTTTGCCGACAGCAATGAAGCCATCCCCAGCCGTTTCGGTCAGGATGATGCGCTCGCGTCGGCGCTGTGGACGCGTAGCGAGGACATTGTCAGTCAGCTCGATGAGATGTGTGTGAATCCGTAACTGCGAACCCAAAAATCGTTTAAGTTAATGATATTAGGTCACTATTAGGATGATTTCGTCCACTGACCAGGCCCGTAGGCATGTTTTGTATTTTATGCTGTTAATAAGAAATACTTATGCTTTGAATAACCTTATTTGACTGCTTAAGTACATTAGTATATTCTGGACATCCTTTCCTACCTAGAGGGGTTTAGTAAATGCATTGGATTAATTCTGTTCGCGGTTGGGTCACGTCATTAGCGGAACTTGGTATTTCCATAATCGCCCTCGGCGTGGTACTCGGCATTTTGTTTGACAATATTCCGTTCCTTCCCGTCGATGTAACGGCCAATGTAATTGAATTTGTTAACCAGCTTGGTGGTCAGGGCCTCGTCGGTCTTGTGGCCTTGGGTATAATCTGGTGGGCCTTTGGTAGACGGGCAACCTGACATCCAATAAATTGTTGTTGATAAAGGGGGCTTTCGAGCCCCCTTTTTCATTGGTGCACTCAGTTTAATGACAGAAATTGCCGAGCGGCATGCTAAAAACTGTCTCCTGAAGGCAATTCGCCTTAAACTTCTAACATGCCAAACTTTTTTTTCCCACGGCAGGCGGTGCCGGGGTTTCGATATTCCGGGCATTAGTTATGAATCTTGCACGTTTCCCCCGACTCCGGTTCGGACATTTGCCGACACCGCTTGAACTGCTGGAAAACCTAAGTCGCGAACTCGGCGGACCGGAAATCTGGATCAAGCGTGACGACTGTACCGGGATGTCCACGGGCGGCAATAAAACACGAAAGCTTGAGTTTCTGATGGCACAGGCACAAGAAGAAGGTGCAGACATCGTTCTGACCCAGGGCGCGACCCAGTCAAATCACGCCCGGCAAACTGCTGCATTTGCTGCTCGCATGGGGGTCGACTGTCACATTCTCCTGGAGGATAGAACCGGTATTCAGGACCCGAACTATCAGCACAACGGCAATGTCTTTCTGGATTTGCTTCATGGCGCGAGCCTGGAACACCATCCAGGTGGTACCGATATGGAAGCGGCCATGGCAGCTTCAGCTGAGAACTTTCGAGCCCAGGGGAGGCGTCCCTATACCATTCCTGGAGGCGGTTCCAATCCAACAGGTGCTCTGGGCTACGTCAATGCTGCGCTTGAACTGGTGACCCAGGCAAATGACCAGAACCTCAGAATTGACGAGGTGATACACGCAACGGGCAGTACGGGTACACAGGCAGGGCTGGTGGCAGGATTGGCTGGAATAAATAGCGGTGTTCCTGTTCTGGGTATCAGCGTTCGTGCTGACCGAAAGAACCAGGAAGAGAATGTTTTTCGACTTGCGGCAGCGACAGCTGAACTGGCCGGCTGTTCGAGTGCCGTTACCCGCAAGCATGTTGTTGCGAACGCTGACTATGTGGGAGAGGGCTACGGTATACCGACGCTGGGTACGATCGAAGCCATCCGGATGCTGGCCCGGCTCGAGGGTATCCTCCTGGATCCCGTCTATTCCGGGAAGGGCATGGCGGGGTTGATCGATCTGGTTCGAAAAGGTGTATACCGGCGCGGCCAGAATGTAGTGTTTGTGCATACGGGCGGGTCAGCTGGCCTTTTCGGCTACATCACACGTTTCCAAACCGTTGCAGGTGACGCCGCAGCCTGATGCCGGGTCCGATGTCAGCTAACGATCATCCGGTTGTGGGGGTTATCGGCGGCATGGGCCCTGATGCAACTGTCGATCTGATGAAACGCGTTATCTGTGCGACACCGGCAAAAGATGATGCCGACCATATCCATCTTCTGGTGGACAATAACCCCAAGGTGCCGTCCCGAATTGCTGTGCTGGTCGAGGGCCATGGTGAGAGTCCGGCGCCGGTGCTCGTGCAAATGGCCCAAAATCTAGAACGCGCTGGCGCAGATCTGCTGGCCATTCCCTGTAACACGGCCCATGCCTACCTTGATCACATTCGAGGTGCTGTTGCGATACCGGTTTTAGATATGATTCAGATGACGGCTCACCGGCTGACTGAACTGCCGTCAGAACCAAAAACAGTGGGCGTTATCGCATCGAGTGCCGTACTGAAAACGGAGTTGTACGGGCAGGCACTCGAGGCATGTGGGCTCGATGTTGTATTACCGGTGGCGGCAGACCAGGATGCCGTGATGGTTTTGATCAAAAAAGTAAAAAGTGGACAGGTGTCAACGGCAGATCATCAACGGTTCAGCGATATCGCAAACGGGCTGGTTGAAAGCGGTGCACAGGGGATCGCAGTGGCCTGTACTGACCTTTCGGTAATGGGCCAGGATCACCTGATCATCGACGTGCCGCTGGTTGATGCACTGGATGTGCTGACAGAAGCAATCGTAGCGTGCGTAGGACAGTTAGCACAATCACCCGCGCGCGAATCAGTTCAGGTTATTCAGTGAATCAGGTGGCGACCGTTTCAACATAAGCAAGAATTTTCTGCGCAGCAGTGCGCAGGGTGCTTTCATCCAGACACAGGCTGATACGGAGTAGACCCTGACCGCTGCTGCCGAATCCATCACAGGGCAGCAGACTAACTTTCTGCTCGTTCAACAGGCCCCAGGCAAAGTCAGAGGAAGACTGGCCCAGCGGGCGGACGTCCAGGACGGCAAACATTCCGCCACCTTCCGCATACAGGCTGGTACCGTGAATGTGCGACAAGGTTTCTTTGATAACATCCCGATTCCGCATCAGTTTATCGCGAACGACGATGGCGGTATGTTCATCCTGTTCCAGTGCGTACGCCGCAGCGTCCTGAATAAAAGCGGGCAGGCCGTACGCCATACAGATGTTCAGATTGTAGAACTGATCGTTCAGGGTTTTGGGAGACACTGTCCAACCGCATCGCCAGCCTGTCATACGGTGCGATTTCGAAACACTGGAAATGGTCACTGTGATGTCGTCAGCGTCCTCTAGGCTGCTGATACTGACGAAATCTTGTGGAGCGATCTCAGCGTACACTTCATCGCTGATGATCCAGATACTGTTTTTTCGGCACAATTCGACAATCCGCATAAGCAGTTTTCGACTATAGACAGCACCTGTTGGATTATTGGGAGAATTGAGGAGTATGGCTCGGGTTCTCGGTGTGATGGCTTTTTCCAGGGCATCAATATCAATCTGAAACCCATTGGACACATCTGTGGGAAGAGGGATCATTGTTGCGCCACCGAGTTTTACTGAAGCGGGATAGGTCGCGTAATACAGTTCTGGAACGATGACTTCAGTGCCGTGTTCCAGCAGGCATAAAGACGTGGCAAAAAGGGCATTCTGAGCACCCGAGAATACGCAGACATTATCGGCACTGACCCGCTGGCCGGTGCGTAACTGGTGTCTTTCTGCAATGCTGTGCCTGAGGCGCTCGTCACCCAGCGCCGAGGTGTAATGGTGGCGACCCGACTCAATTGACTCAATAGCAGCTTGCTGGATCTCACCGGGGGTGTATTCGTCTGATTCTTCACCTACGCTGAGGATAATGACGTCATGATCATGCTGTTGCCTTGTCTTGGCTTCGTAATGAATTGCCCAGACATCAGCACTTTTGCCACCAACCCGGTGGATAAGAGAAGAAAACGGCAGGTCTTGATCTACGGGCACTGTTGATACCTGAATTATTGGGTCTAGGTCAAAAGAATGATCAGTGACCGGAATCGTACTTCGGTTATCCGCATCCTTGCAAGACAGCCTGACAGGGAATTTTCGTCATCACTTCAGGTGCGGTCTGGTCGTCGTGCGGTGCAGAATCTTCAGATAGGTTGGGCATTTATCTATGTTTACTGACGTCGTAACATACCAGTTCTGTGATGGATCGTGTGTTACCGGGCCGCCACATTATTATTTTTCATTCAGTGATCAAAATCAGGAGTTGATGCAGTGACAGATGAATCGGCAGAGAGATCGCTGCGGAGTTTAGCGGACAAATTAGATCAAGGGGCCCGTCGGGTTCATGATTGGCATCCTTCACACGTTGCAGACATCGATTTGCGAATTTCGCGAGATGGTATATGGTACTACCAGGGTTCGCCGATCCATCGAGCGCGTTTGGTCAAGCTGTTCTCGTCTGTAATGCGTCGCGATGGCGATGAGTTTTTCCTGGTGACACCGGTCGAAAAACTCAAAATTCAGGTGGATGATGCGCCATTTGTAGCAGTTGAGATGGATCGGGAAGGCGAAGGTGAATCACAGCGTCTGCTGTTTCGTACCAATGTCGACGATGTGGTCGCAGCGGGTCCTCGGCACCCCATACGGGTCGTGATTGATCCATTGACTGAGGAGCCGTCGCCTTACATCCGGGTCAGGGATCAGCTCGAGGCACTGATCTCACGACCAGTGTTTTATCAGATGGCCGACCTTGCACTGATGGAGAACGACGCCAGTTCCACCGAGTTCGGCGTCTGGAGCTGTGGGCACTTCTTTGCTCTAGCTGAAGCGACCTGATTAAAGAGCAGGTACTGGGACCATGAGACAGCGGAGTCTCGATCAGTGCCCGGTGTCAGGTCTGCGCCAGTCCCTGCTCGAGGTCCTCTATGATGTCGTCAACGTCTTCGATTCCGACCGAAAGTCGGACGAGGCCGTCAGTCAAGCCCCGTTTCCGTCGATCCTCAGCAGGAACGTCGGCGTGGGTCATCGTCGCCGGGTGTGTGATCATGGTTTCTACACTGCCCAGACTTTCAGCGAGTCCGCACAGCTTCACAGTATTCATCAATTGCCGCCCGGCTTCAGCACCATCCTTGAGTTCGAAAGCAATCATCCCACTGAATCCGGACATCTGGGCCTTGGCAATATCATGCTGGGGGTGGGACGGCAACCCGGGATATAAAACCCAGTCGATTTTATTATGAGATTCGAGGAAGCCGGCAACACGCATAGCCGACTCCTCATGGCGCTTCATGCGCAGGTGCAGTGTCTTGAGCCCACTTAGATTCAACCAGCAGTCGAAAGGACTCGATACAGCACCGATGGTCTTCTGAATATATTTCATCTCATCAAAGATATCTTTTCGATTTGTAGCCAGTACACCACCGATAATCTGGTTGTGACCAGAGAGATACTTGGTTGTACTGTGCATCACGATATCGACGCCGAACTCAAGAGGGCGCAGAAACACCGGCGTTGCAAAAGTTGAATCAACAGCCAGGAGAATCTCGTGTTCCTTTGCAATTCTCACCATGGCTTCCAGGTCAGTAATGCGCAACAGGGGGTTCGTCGGTGTTTCAATCCAGATCATCCTGGTTGCTGGTTGGATAGCACTGCTGACGGCATCCGCATCAACTGAATTGACATAGGTCGTTGACAGGCCGTACCGGTTAAGGACGTTGTCCAGGTGCCGCGTTACACCACCGTACACGTCATCCCCACAGATGACATGCTCACCTGAGCTGAGCAGCTTGAACGCAGCATCCACGGCAGACATTCCGCTGGCAAAACTGATTGCGTATTGTCCGTTTTCTATAGCCGCAAGGTTTGCTTCCAGTACCTGTCGAGTAGGATTTGAAGAGCGGGTGTAGTCGAAGCCTTTGTCTCTACCAACTTCTTCGAGCACGTAGGTGGCGGTTTCATATATTGGCGGCAGGATAGAACCTGTTGTGGGGTCAGGTGTGATGCCAGCGCGAACAACTTTAGTATCAAATTTCAACAGTGCATCTCCGGTTGGTGGTGAGTTGCGTGTGCCTCAGGCGGCTTCTCTGTTTTTCTGGGTATAGTATTCAAGCAGGTCGATTTTATTGACCACACCGACGACCTGGCCATCCTCAACGACGATCGCGACGTTGTTTTCTTCAAATATCTGTTGGATCTGGTCCAGGGTCTGTGAAGGCTCAACCTGACCTTCTAGAGGTCGGGCGATATCGCGTGCAACATCCTCTAACGAGTGCTCACCGCCCGCTACTGCCCGAAGAATGTCCAGTTCTTCGATCATTCTGAGGCCCCCCTGGCCAACGGTCATGGGCATCTGAGAAATTCCAAGCGTAGCCATCTGACTTATGATTGACTGGAGGGAATCGTTTGGGTCAGCCAGAACCACCTGCTGCTTTTTGAATTCGAGGATATCTTGTACCGTACCGAGCTTTCTCTGTGGCGCAAAATACCCCATATCCCGCATCCACTCGTCGTTAAATGTTTTGCTGATGTAGCGGTCACCTGAATCGCAGACAACAGCAACGACAATTTTTCCAGGGCCAAGATTGCGTGCTTCCTGAAGCGCACCATGAAATACGGTGCCTGTAGAGCCGCCAGCAAATATACCTTCGTGCCTGGCCAGGTTGCGTGCCATAAAGAAAGAGTCTCGGTCAGTGACGTTCACCACCTCGTCGATGACAGAAAAATCCAGTGTGCTGACCATGAAATCGTGGCCGATCCCTTCAACGCGGTACATCCCTGGGTCTTCCCATTCCCCTTTGTAGAAAGCATCATGGTAGATACTGCCATAGGGATCTGGTCCAACTACCCGGACTTCCCGTCCGGCTGCCATGGCTTTTTCCTTGAGGTACCTGCCGGCACCTGAGATCGTACCGCCGGTACCCAGGCCCGTGACGAAACAATCGATCAGCCCGTCTGTCGCCTCCCAGATTTCTGGCCCCGTGGTCAAATAATGGGCTTCCGGGTTCGACATATTGTTGTACTGATCTATGTAAAGGGCATTCGGTGTTTGCTCCGCGATTCGTTTGGCAACTTCCACGTAACTGTCAGGATGATGGTGGTCCAGTTCTGTGGGTGTGACAATGACTTCTGCGCCATAGGCCTTGAGCATGTCGATCTTTTCCTGACTCATTTTGTCCGGTATCGTAACAATGCAGCGATAGCCTTTCGCGGCGGCCGCCATCGCAAGACCTAAGCCAGTATTGCCCGATGTACTTTCTACGAGCGTAGCGCCGGGTTTCAGCAAACCTTCCTGTTCGGCTCGTTCGACCATATGAATGGCCATTCGATCCTTGACCGAACCCGTTGGGTTCAGGTTTTCCATCTTGGCAAGGACGGTTGCCATACCGGGTTCAACGATATTGTTGAGCTTGACCAGCGGTGTGTCACCAACCAGATCGAGAACGCTATCACAGTAATTCATGTGGCTGACCTTTACCTGTATTTTCAGGATACTTCGGCGTAAGCAGTTTCCATTGCCATGCTTTAGGTCGATTTTATAGTGTCGCCAGTTCCGAGACAGCTTTGATCGCCTGTTCAATGTCCTCATCGTCGGTGAAATAACCAGGTGCGATACGCACAGTGCCGTTACGCTCCAGTGTGCCCTGATCCCGGTGAACCACAGGGGCACAATGAAGTCCTGCACGCACGCAAAGTCTATAATCAGCGTCTAGCATTGTCCCGACCTGTTCTGCCGGTAGATCACCAATATTGATCGAAAGTGTTGCGACCCTGGGCTGCTTCCCGGTGGGTCCGTAAACGACAACACCCGGAGTGTCTTGGAAGGCCTCAATCAGTCGATGGGTCATCCGATTCTCCAGCGTATGGATATGATCCTGCGCAGCATGGCAGGCTGCTTTGTGTGAAGTCAGGTCGGCGCCGTTTCCCGTACTGCTTCGGCCCAGTTCAGCAAACCATTTCTGTGCTGCATTAAGCCCCGCAATACCAGGGATCGGGGGTGTGCCTGCCTCGACTCGATGGGGGTATTCGTCCGGATGGAAATCCGAGATGGAATTGACTCCTGTGCCGCCGGTTTTGACGGGTCGAATTTCAACACCCTCGCGTACGATCATCCCACCAATGCCCATGGGACCAAAGAGCCCCTTGTGACCCGTAAAAACCAGTATGTCGATTTCCCAGGCGTCCATGTCAATAGCGACAACGCCGGCTGTCTGGCAGGTGTCTACGATGAATATGGCCTGAGTGTCTTTGACTGCTTTACCGATAGCATCGATGTTCTGCAAAGACCCGATGACGTTGGACGCATGATTAGCGACCACGACGCGGGTCTTAGGCGTAATTGCCTTGCGGACGTCCTCCGGATCGATATAGCCTTGTCCGTCGGCAGAGATGCGGCTAACGCTCACACCTCCGTCGCGTTCGAGGTGATTGGCGGGTCGCAGTACAGCGTTATGCTCGATCCGTGTGATGATCATGTGATCCCCAGGATTGAGGAGTCCGAGCAACGCAAGGTTCATTGAGTCTGTGGCGTTGAGAGAAAAAGTCACTCGGTTCGAATCACCACCAAAGCTGAAGAATTCGCCCAGCATACGCCGAGTCTGAATGATCATGGTTTCTGCTTCGATGGCAAGTTCATGGCCGGACCGACCAGGATTGACCCCATGGCTTCTGAAAAACTTGTCCATGAACTGGTAAACAGGTTCTGGCTTGGGCAGTGTTGTTGCCGCGTTGTCAAAATAATAGTTGTCTTTCATCAGTGAACCCGTAGTGTTTTTTGGGTTGGCTTGTACCCCCAGGGGCATTCACGGCCGAAGTCGCTAAAGCACTGACCCCCTGCTGTACCCGCTAGCCGTTTTAGCTGCCAGCCAGACGTGTTGAGGGACCTAATCCGCGCCGTCTTAAGTGTGTGCAACGAAATAGCTTAATTTTTCTATTGACCGTCGAAGCGACATATTTTGCCTAAAATGCTGCGCCAAAACTAGAAAATAAATCTCTAAATTACCGACTAAAATGAAATAAATTTCTATATTCAGATTCGGGATCTGCGGCACTCAACGGCCTTGTGCTGTAACACTTGCTGGCTGGGTACGTGCCCTGAACACGGTTGCCCAGTCGGAGAACTGACCCGCCAGGTGGGTCGCGCTGTTGCCTGGCCCAGCACTCAGACTCAAGTTGGTTTTCAGGGTGGCGAACTATCGATGTTGGGTGTGGTAATTCTGTGGACGTGGTATTTGAGAGTGTCGGCGAATCGCTTACTGGTCATTACAGCCTATCCCCGCACTGTATTGACCATGTTTGGCGCTGAATTGTGCCTGATTCTGGCGGCACTTTTCTGATGAGCCAAGTGACGGGCGCAGTGCTTGTCGCCACGGGTGCAGTTCTGGCCCAGATCCCAGCACCACGGTCAGGAGCAAGGTCAACCTGAAGGTGCTATTTCACTGCGTCTGGCCGATACAAATTGGCCAGACTGAGTTAAGATGATCGCTCTGATTCCACAAGCCACCTGCGTGCCGAAGCTTGCGAAAAAATGTGTATGTTGCGGTAATTCGCGCTCGCAGTTGCTGTGTTCCAGTAAGGAGAAGCCATGAGTGACCATAACCACCATACCGAACCGCCATCTGAATTCGAACTGAAAGTCAAAGCCCTTGAATCCCTGTTGGTAGAGAAAGGTTTGGTTGACCCTGCCGCCCTGGATGCTCTAATTGACACCTACGAAAACCGGGTTGGACCCAAAAACGGCGCCCAGGTCGTGGCCCGGGCCTGGACTGAACCGGAGTTCAGAGACTGGTTGCTTAAGGATGCCACAGCGGCGATCGGGTCTATTGGATTTACTGGTCGGCAGGGGGAGCACATGAAAGTGATTGAGAACACACCCACGGTTCACAACCTGGTGGTGTGTACCCTGTGCTCCTGTTATCCCTGGACGGTGCTGGGACTCCCACCGGTCTGGTACAAGTCGGCGCCTTACCGTGCCCGTGCGGTGATAGATCCCCGAGGCGTATTGGCGGAATTCGGTACCGAGATCGGGCCTGATGTCGAGGTTAAGGTTTGGGATTCGACATCCGAGATGCGGTATATGGTCCTGCCGGAACGGCCTGCCGGAACGGCCGACTGGACCCAGGATGCACTGATGTCTCTGGTCAGCCGTAATTCCATGATCGGTGTGGAAACAGTCCACCCACCAAAGGACACCTGAACGATGAACGGCGGACATGACCTGGGGGGTATGCACGGACTCGGACCCATAGATCCAGAGCCCGAGCAGGGTGAACCCGTATTTCACGGTGAGTGGGAGCGGCGGGTATTTGCCCTGAACTTGGCTACCGGGTTTCTGCGTCACTGGAACCTTGATGAGTCGCGCCATTCCAGAGAACGTCAGCATCCGGCGGACTATATGCGGAACAGTTATTACAAGAACTGGTTCAATGGCCTTATTACCTTGCTCGTGGAAAAAGGTCTGGTCACTCAGTCGGAGTTGGACAGTGGAACCGTAAATCTCTCAGAGTCTTTCTCAACAGCTGCAGTTTTACAGGCTGCCGATGTCGAAACAGCGATGCTTAAAGGGGGACCGGTGAACATGGAGGTCGACCAGGCACCACGGTTTCTGATTGGCGATTCCGTGCAGGTCCTGAACATTAATCCCGAGGGGCATACCCGTTTACCGCGATATGCACGGGGTAAGCAGGGTGTCGTGGACGATCACCATGGCGCGCATGTGTACCCGGATAGTCAGGCGTTGGGGGTGCGTGAAGGACAGCACCTCTACAGCGTGAGTTTTTCGGCAGCAGAGTTGTGGGGTCAAGGTGACAAGAACGGGTTTCGGGTGAGCATCGATTTGTGGGAACCTTACCTCAACTCAGTATGAATACTTCGGTTGCCATGGGGCCAGAAGATCCTAGGGGCGGTGATCAGGCGCCGGTATTTGCAGAACCGTGGGAAGCGCAGGCGTTTGCTCTTGTGCTACGGTTGTCAGAACAAGGCTTGTTCCAATGGTCAGAATGGACCGCGGCGCTGGCTGCCCAGATCAGTCAGGCCAGGGAAAGCGGCGATCAGGATCTGGGAGATACCTATTATCACTACTGGCTCGCTGCACTCGAGAAGCTACTGCTTGAGAAATCCGTGTTGGATAGTAAAGCTGTAAGGTCGCGAGTGGAGCAGTGGCGTCGTGCTTACCTCAATACGCCACATGGCCAGCCGATCGAACTCTCGGCGGGTCGAGAGCCAGCAGATATTTGAACGTGATTGAGAGATGCTGGTACTCGCGGGAGTTCCACGGTGGCTGCTGATGATATTGATCTCACATTTGACGCACGGCTGCGTGAGCACTGTCAGCAGAATCTGAATGCATTCGATCGACTGGGGGTTGATGACCAGACGCTGCGCCTAGCAGCTGTTGCTGTGGTCGTGGTCAAGCATCCATCTACTGACGATGCTTGTTTCTTGTTGACCCGCCGGGCGAGCGGCTTAGCTCGACATAGCGGTCAGTACGCACTGCCCGGTGGTCGGCTGGATGAGGGTGAGGACGTCCAGACTGCTGCACTCAGAGAACTCGAAGAGGAACTGGGGTTAACTGCTCGTGAGGAAAACGTTATCGGGCAGTTGGATGATTTTGCGACCCGGTCAGGCTTTAGAATCACGCCTGTTGTGATCTGGCTCGAGCACTCAGAAGAGATCAGGTCGGACCCTCAAGAGGTCGAAGCGGTTTTTTACGTACCAGCCAGCGACCTTTTGCAGCCCGGTGTACCGCGGTTGCATCATATTCCCGAAAGTGAAAGCCCGGTTCTGTCCATCCTGTTTAAGTCACTGCGAGATGAAGTATTCACACCGACCGCGGCAATTGCCTTTCAGTTTGGAGAAGTTGCACTTCGCGGACGAACGACCCGGGTATCACACTACGAACAGCCAATCTTTGCCTGGCGTTGAAGAAGTCGGCCTGTTCTACGCTGGATTTGTTGCGCAGGTGTATCCACAGTTGTCAGAAAAGTCAGTGGCACTGCCGGTAGTGTCTGGGGGCGGCCACGATAAATGAGATACCAGCGACCGTAAAACTGGCAATGGCGAAGAAGAACGCATAGCGATAGCTGCCAAAAATGTCATGCAGATAACCACCGAGTGATGGCCCAAAGGCGCCGCCAAAGCCCAGGCCCGCGAGAATAATTCCGTTTAGGGTGCCGAAATGGCGTCCATGAAAAATATCGGCGGCCCCGACAAATATTGTTGGAGAGTAAAGGCCCGCACCGAATCCAAAAGTAATGGCATAAACGTACAGTTTCCAGGCGCTCTCATCGTCGGACACACTGCTTAACAGTAAGATCGCCAAGACCACGAGTATTGTTGCAACCAACACGGTCAGTTCGCGTCCCACAATGTCCGAGACGGCGGAACTGACCTGCCCAACCACCATAAAAATGCCAAACATCGCAAAAACCGAAGTCGCAAGAATTCCGGTGTAGCCCATGTCCAGAGCGAATTTAATCTGATGCGCTATCACCAGGTAGCAGCCGCTGCCCCAGAAACACATGTTCGAGATAACCAGTAGCCAGAGCCGGTAGCTGGCTAAGGCTTGTCGCAGATTCCACTCAGGTCTTTCGCTTTGACCATGTCTTGGCCGGTTCGGTGAGCGTTCTCGGTTGGATCTTGAGCGGAAGGCAGACACACCTTTTTGTGACGGATGGAAATGATAAAAGGCCGCAATGAGTGGTATCAGAATACAAACAACGGCAGCGCCCATCAGTACATAAGCAAACCGCCAGTTGAATAGCTCTATGGTGTATTCGACTGCGATCACATAAACAAAGCTCAGGCCGCCACCCATCTGTGCCAGCCCCAATGCCAGACCTCTGTGGTCTGAAAACCAATTAGCGATGGTCGGGTTCATGACGGGAGACCCGCAGCAGGCCAGTCCGATCGGGGTGAGTACCCCAAACAGTAGGTAGAAATGCCAGAGTGCGGATCCCAGACTGCAAAGTGCCGCAGTGGCACCCACAATGATCACGCCAGCCAGCATAACCCGTTTGGGATTCCAGCGGTCTGTCAGGGCGCCAACAATGGGCGCAAACACGCCATAACTGAACAGATGCAGTGAGAGCATCATTGCGGTGTCGCCGCGCCCCCAGCCAAACTCATTCAGAATTGAATGAAAAAACGCTGAAAATGAATGACGGACACCGTAGCACAGGATACCGACGGCACAACAGACAACAACTATTAGCCAACCTGGATGTATTGATCGGGTAGCGCTGGCTTGGTTCAGAGTATTTACTCGCTTAAGAAGGAAAGCGCCGGCATTCTATCGGAGATAGATGGCAGATGGTGTAATTATCTCTGATAAGTAAAAGTGACGATCTGAATGCTCTAGGTTCACTTGTTCTGACCGAACTGTTGAAGGATGGCAGTCAATGATCAGCAATCGGGTTGAGGCTTGCTGGCAGCTTTGTCCAATGGTCAAAAAATTAGCCCGAACCGGGGAATATAATTCCGGGTAAAATCCTCGACTAAGAATACCGTCTTCTACCCTGATGGCCGGGGAGTGCCGGTAACGTGACTGGTGAAACATAATGACGGATATCAGCGATCTTCGAAGAATTCTCAATCAGAACACGGCGATTGCCGTGGTCGGTCTGTCAGCAAACTGGTGGAGACCGAGTTTTTTTGCTGCCAAGTATCTGCAGGATCATGGTTACCGGATCATACCGGTTAATCCGAACTATAAAGAGATACTGGGACAAAAATGCTACCCAGCACTCGAGGATATACCGGACCCCGTCGATGTTGTCGACGTTTTCCAGCGGTCCGACGTTACCCCACCACTGGCCACAAGTGCTGTCGCGATTGGCGCCAAGGTTTTCTGGCTTCAGTTAGGTGTTGTGAACGAAGAAGCTGCATCTATTGCGAGAGACAGCGGTCTGGAAGTGGTCATGGATCGGTGCATGAAGATAGAGCATGCCCGCCTGATGGGCGGGCTGAATCTTTTTGGTATCACGACTGGCATTATTTCAAGCAAGCGCCCGCGTTGGTTGGTGTACTGAGGCAAAGCAATGGCTGATCGGGAATTTGGGTTCGAGACGTTGTGCCTGCATGCGGGTCAGTTGCCGGACAGCGCGACAGGTTCAAGGGCGGTGCCCATCTACCAGACGACGTCGTATGTTTTTGACGATACTGATCATGCTGCGAGCCTGTTCAATCTACAGACGTTCGGCAATGTTTATTCTCGGATGATGAATCCGACCAGTGCCGTACTCGAGGAGCGCCTGGCTACACTAGAAGGTGGTCGCGCCGGTGTGGTCGTAGGGTCCGGTATGGCTGCTCAGATGGTGGCGCTGTTGACACTGCTCGAGGCCGGGGACGAACTGGTGTCTTCGAGTACCCTGTATGGGGGCACGTACGCGCAGTTTGACTATACGTTTCGCCGGATGGGCATTAATACGCATTTTGTTGACCCCGATGATCCGCAGAATTTTGCGAAGGCCATTACCTCCAAGACTAAGGCAGTTTATGCTGAGACCATTGGAAATCCGCTGAACAATGTGCTCGATATCAGCGCAGTGGCTGCTGTCGCACACGATGCGGGATTGCCGCTGGTCATCGATAGCACTTTTGCCACGCCTTACCTGTGTCGGCCGTTCGAGCACGGCGCAGATATCGTGGTGCACTCCGTGACCAAGTGGATCGGTGGTCACGGTACGTCTATTGGCGGAGCCCTAATCGAATCCGGAAAATTCCCGTGGGATAACGGTAACTTTCCCGGAATGACAGAACCTTCCAAGGGTTATCATGGCATCCGCTTCTACGAAACCTTTGGTGATTTTGGCTTTACCATGAAAGCAAGAATGGAGACATTGCGCACCCTGGGGCCAACTCTGAGTCCGTTTAATTCTTTCTTGTTTCTACAGGGGCTTGAGACCCTGCCTTTGCGGATGGACCGGCATTGTGCCAATGCGCTGGCGGTAGCCGAGTATCTGCAGAGCCACTCTGCAGTTGCCTGGGTAAAGTATGCCGGCCTGAAAGAGAGCCCCTATCATGAGCTTGCAAAGACCTATCTGCCTAAAGGGCCCGGCAGTCTGCTTGCCTTCGGTATCCACGGGGGACAGGAGGCCGGGATAAAGTTCATCGAGGGTGTAGAGTTTCTGAGTCACCTGGCCAATGTGGGTGATGCAAAAACACTGGTGATTCATCCTGCATCCACCACCCATCGCCAACTGACCGAAGAGGAGCAGATCACAGCGGGTGTGAGCTCCGACATGATTCGCCTGTCGGTTGGCCTGGAAACGCTTGACGATATCCTGTGGGATATAGACCAGGCCTTAATAAAATCCCAGAGCTGAAGTCACTCGCTTAGATGTTCCTGCGCTTGGTTTGACTGCGGGATTGCAGTCCGTCGAGCAAACTAGGGTTGTTCTGAAGCTTAAGTTGCAGGGTATTCTGTTTGTGGGCTACGTCGGATTGCGGGTTCGCTGTGACAGCATGCGACCCAGTGGGGCACCACCCACCAGGTGCATGTGCAGATGCAGAACCTCCTGGTTGGCATGGTCACCACAGTTCACCAGCAAGCGGTAGCCATCGTCGGCGACACCTTCGCTCCGGGCGAGATCTCTGGCAACGACAAACATATGTCCCAGCGTCGCTTCATCAGATTCGGTGACGTCGTTAACGGTCGGTATGATCTTGTTTGGAATGATCAGAATGTGTGTGGGTGCCTGCGGATGGATGTCCCGAAAAGCCGTTACACGGTCATCCTGGAAAACGATGTCAGCAGGTAGTTCCCCTTTCGCAATTCGGCTGAAAAGAGTGTCTTTGGTCATGTTCTGTAGATTCCTCGACGCGGTTGATGTGGTCAAAATAGAATGAATGCTGGTTTATGGTCTGAACTTATATGGCCGGCCCATGTTCGAAAACGTATTCGATCCCAGTTAAACTTCGATCCAGGTAAATCAACAAACAGCGGAGAATACTATGTCCTTTAAGGCGTTCAGGATACACCAGGAGGGGAAAGATGTTCGGGTCGGGTTCGAACAACTCGAGATAGATGACCTGACTGAAGGTAATGTGGTCATTAAGGTTCACTATTCAGACATCAATTATAAAGATGCGCTCGCAGCCACCGGAACAGCTCGAATACTGCGGGCAGACGCTCTCAACGGGGGCATCGATCTAGCCGGCGTCGTGACGAGTTCTGAAAGCGATCGCTTCAGCGTAGGCGACCAGGTGCTGGTGTGTGGTGCCCTGTTGTCGGAGACAGTCGATGGAGGTTATTCAGAGTACGCCCGTATACCCTCAGACAGTATCGTCCCGCTTCCAGACGGGCTGACACTCCATGAATCGATGGCCCTGGGGACAGCGGGTTTTACGGCGGCGCTGGCCATAATTCGTCTTGAAGAAAACGGACAGGATCCCGCTAATGGGGCCATGATTGTGACCGGTGCTACCGGAGGTGTGGGCAGTATTGCCATTGAAATGCTGGCCAGCAAGGGATATGACGTGGTCGCCCTGACCGGTAAATCCGACCAGCACGACTATTTGCGCGAGCTGGGTGCCAGTGATTTTGTTGACCGTGGTTCACTGGAGATGGGGAGCCGACCTCTGGAAAAAGCTTTGTGGGGAGGTGCTGTAGATAATGTTGGAGGAGAAGTCCTGGGCTGGCTGACGCGGACCGTGAAGCCGTGGGGGAGCATTGCTTCAATCGGTAATGTCGGAGGAATCAAACTGGAGACAACTGTGCTTCCTATGATATTGCGAGGTGTTTCCCTACTGGGTATAAACTCGATCGAAATGTCGAACGAATTGCGCAATCGGGCGTGGAGTCGGTTAGCTACCGACCTCAAGCCGGCACACCTTGACATGATCTCGGGCCGGACTATCGATTTTGACATGCTGCCAGAGGCGTTCAGCCCCTATATCGATGGTCGCGTTACGGGTAGAACAGTGGTGCGAATCAGCGACTAGACGGTCCTGAACTGTTCACCCGTGGGCAGACAAGGACATTGACAGTACTTCAAAGGCGGTCCTGCTCCCATCGGGCTGTGGGTTCGTGGGATAAATGGTTTCAGTAAGGAGATAGAGTGTGGTACAGATCAAACGGCACATGAGCGCAACGGCGTTTAAGGCATGGCCTTCCAAGGCCATCACATTGTTGGGGATGTCGGGGTCGGGTAAAACCACACTCGCGAGTAAGCTGCCTCGAGATACCTGGTTCCATTATTCAGGAGATTACCGAATCGGCACCCGTTATCTGGATGAGCCTATTTTGGACAACATCAAGCGGGAGGCGATGAAAGTGCCGTTTCTGGCAGACTTGCTGCGTTCGGATTCAATTTATATCTGCCACAACATTACGATCAATAACCTCACGCCGGTCGCCAGCTTTCTCGGTATGATCGGTGATCCAGAATTGGGCGGATTGTCTGTGACCGAGTTTAAGCGACGTCAGGTACTCCACCGGTCAGCCGAAATTGCAGCGATGTACGATGTACGTGACTTCATCCAAAAGTCATCTCAGACCTATGGCTATCCGCATTTCATCAATGATGCCGGTGGCAGTCTGTGTGAACTCGATGAGCCTGATGTGATCCGCCAGTTGGCTGAAGAGACGTTGATCTTGTATCTAAAGCCCTCTGTGGCATTACTCAATCAGATTGTTGAGCGGTCACTGATGGCCCCGAAGCCGATGTATTACCAGGAAAGATTTTTGGATCATGTCCTGCCGTTGTACCTGGCTGAAAACAGTCTCGATGGACCGGAACAGATTGACCCTGGAAATTATTTCCGCTGGATGTTCCCACTGCTAGTAGAGCATCGACTGCCGTTGTACGAGGCTATTGCGCAAGAATACGGCGTAGTGGTCGAGGCGGATCGGGTTGATGATATCAAGGGTGAGGATGACTTTCTCGAACTCGTTGCCAATGGCCGTGGTTGAATAATGCCATTAGTTGCGAATACACAACTGCCCAGTTTCAGTCGGTACCGCGCCGAAGGCGGAGAGGTACTGACGCCGCGTCGAGCTCAGGAACAGTCGATACGCGAACTGCATATCGGTCTTTTCAACATGATGCCGGACGCTGCCCTGGAGCCTACGGAACGGCAGTTTCTTCGGCTTGTAGGCGGCTGTAACCGCATCGCCCAGTTTTATATTTATCCGTTTACCGCCCGCACAATCCCCCGTGGAGACAAGGCCAGACGACACATCGATCAGTACTATTTTCAGACAGAAGATATCGAAGCGTCAGGTCTGGATGCGCTGATTCTCAGTGGTGCAAATCCAGTCTATCCCAGGCTGGTTGACGAGGCATTTTGGGAGCCACTGTGTAGTCTGCTCGACTGGGCCAGAATAAATGTCACGTCCACACTGTGTGCCTGCCTGGCGACCCATGCAGCACTATTGCATTTTCATGGCATTGAGCGTCAGCCGCTGCCGGCAAAACGCTGGGGTGTATTCAGTCACCAGACAAAACCTGGTCATCCACTGGTACAGGGGGCCAATACCCGCTTCGATGTACCCCACTCGCGCTGGAACGAAATTTATCCGGAGCAGATGAACTCGGCCAACCTCAAAATCCTGATGGAAAGTGGCGAGGCCGGTGTCCATCTGGCAACCAGCGAAGATGGTTTCAGGTTTGTCTATTTCCAGGGGCATCCAGAATATGACCATAACAGCCTGCTCAAGGAGTATAAACGCGAAGTCGTCCGTTATCTGATTGGTGAAATCAAAGATTACCCGTCTTACCCGGACAGCTATTTTCTGGAAGACGCAAAAAAAGTTCTACAACGTTTTCAGGACAAAGCAATGAAGTCCTCCGACAAACCGAGTTTAGTAGATCAGTTTCCTGAGACAGATATCCAGGTTCATAACACTTGGGGAGACACGGGGAAGGTGGTTGTCAATAACTGGCTGGGAACTGTTTACCAGATCACTCATCAGGAGCGCAGGAAACCTTTTATGGATGGCGTTGATCCGGCCAATCCGCTGGCTTACCTGACCGGCTACAGATAACCTGAAGGAATTGACACACCGGGCTGAGGGCGTTAGCCTAGTTGATCTAAGGCGCCGATTTGATGGTCAGCTTGCGGGCGCTCAATAAATTTGCTAAAGCGAGAGTGTTGTCACAAACCCGCTCTAGCAACAGCCGGCGCGGGCTTTTTTATGTCTGCTGCGCGCTTTAACGACAAAGGTATTAATCCGTGACCCAGATCCAACAGCTTCTTCAGCAGCAAGACTGGTTGCTCGCCGACGGTGCAACCGGAACCAATTATTTTGATATGGGACTTGAGTCCGGTGATGCACCGGAGTTGTGGAACACAGATCATGTTGACCGAGTTGCAGATCTGCACCGAAGGTTTATCAGCGCCGGGGCTGACATTGTTCTAACAAACAGTTTTGGCGCTACTCGTTATCGTCTCCAGTTGCACGGCGCACAAGATCGTGTCACTGAACTGAATGATGCCGCTGCAGCGATTGCACGCGAGGAAGCGGACCGGGCAGACCATCCGGTTGTGGTCGCTGGCTCGATCGGACCCACCGGCGAAATTCTCCAGCCGGTTGGCAATCTTTCACTCGAAGATGCCACCGAAGCATTTACAGAGCAGGCACAAGCACTGGCATCTGGAGGTGTCGATGTGCTCTGGCTCGAGACGCTGTCCTCCAAAGAGGAAATGCGTGCCGCAGGGCAGGGAGCAGCAACGACCGGACTGCCGGTTGTAGCAACCATGACATTCGATACCAATGGCAGCACCATGATGGGGGTTTCGCCGATGGAACTTGTTGGTCTTTATCGCGAAATGGTACCCCGACTGGTGGCGTTTGGCGCAAACTGCGGTATCGGGGCTGCTGATCTATTGGGTGCATTACTGGCAATGGTCAAACAGCTCGATGAAAGAGACATCCTGGTGGCGAAGTCAAACTGTGGAATACCGGCATACGTTGATGGTCGAATCCAGTACAGTGGAACTCCCGAGTTGATGGCTGAATATGCACGCCTGTCGTTGAACGCAGGCGCGCGAATTATTGGCGGCTGTTGTGGTACAACACCGGATCACCTGAAGGCCATGCGACTCGCGCTTGAAAGCCACCAGAAAAGCGATGTGCCGGATATCGATACTGTGGTGGGGGAGCTCGGGCCTATAACCGAGGGCACACGGGCGCGTTGTTTAGATATGCACGACAGGCCCGAAACGGGGCGGGTACGTAAGGGAAGACGCCGCCGGGACCGCTAGCCGATCGACAGTTAAAGCGGTTATGCTTGTCTTATGAAGCATGCTTTTATCATGGATCCGCTGGAGAGGGTCAAGGCCTACAAGGACACCAGTTACTTCTTGATGCTCGCAGCGTGCGAGCGGGGACATCAGGTCTACTATCTTGATGCCGGTGACTTGTACGTAAAAGATTCGTCAGTTATCGCGACAGCGCAGCGGGTTAATGTGCAGGATGACCCACAGGTTCCTTTCCAACCTGAATCAGCAGAACCCGTCCTGCTGGCAGACATGGATGCTGTGTGGATCCGCACCGATCCCCCGGTAGACCGCGCCTATTTTTATATGACAATGCTGCTGGACCTGTTGCCAGCACATGTCAAGGTGGTCAATCGACCGTCGACCATACGTGACTGGAACGAAAAACTTGCCGCACTGCAATATCCGCAGTTCACACCGGCAACCATGGTTGCCAGGCACTCGGCGCAGATCATTGACTTTGTACACCAGCACGGTCGCACCACTTTAAAACCAATTGATGGTCATGGAGGTGCGGGCATCATTTTTGTGGATGCCGAACAGGCTGATCTCGAGTCTCAGATCAGACTCGTAACCCATGGTGATTCTCACTGGGTGATTGTTCAGCAGTATCTTGATGCAGCGAAGGAGGGGGATAAGCGAATTCTGCTGCTGAACGGTGAGCCCCTGGGTGCAATTCTTCGCCTGCACGCTGAGGGGGTGGAACTGAATAATCTGGATCAGGGTGGCGAGGCACTGGCCAGCAAACTCCTTGACCGTGACCGGGAGATTTGTGCCGGGTTAAAGGCAGATCTTGTTTCGCGGGGTGTGGTTTTTGCAGGAATTGATGTGATCGGCGGCATGCTGATCGAAATCAACATCACCAGTCCGACCGGACTTCAGGAGATGAGTCGACACGACAATCGAAGTTACCACAAAGAAATTATGGCAAGTCTGGAATAAACCCGCGGTCAGATTGAATCGTATTTAAAAACTGCCGGTAGTTACAGCTGTCTGGTACCAATCAGGAACGCCGTGGGAGTACAACCACGACACTCTTGGATAGCCGATCATGCCAGGCTCGATTTTGTGGGTCGATGGCAACCCAGAAAAACCCAAGTCCCAGTGCCAGCCAGGACAACAGTGCGCTCAAGAAGCGGACAACTGCAGTTGACCATGTCAGGTTTTGACCGTCGATACGATACAGTTGAAGTCGCCAGGCCCGCATGCCGAGTGTCTGGCCACCATGCGTCCAGAACCAGCCGAAAAATAGGAAACAGACCACGACCAGGTAAATCTGAATGAGAGCCCGTACCCCGGCAGATGCATCTGCCGCGGACTGAAAAAAAGGCAGTGGAATAGCAGCAACAATCATAACGCCTGCAAGCAGGAACCCGTCGTACAGCATGGCACCGAGACGCCTGAGCAGACCGGCATGACGCCTACAATCAGAATTCACAGGCTGCTCACAGACTTATACACAGGTTTCCCACAGGCAGAAACAGGCTTGATTGGCGCCCCCGGCAAGATTCGAACTTGCGACCTATCGCTTCTTACCACTGCAATTTTCATTGCCAGTCACTCACTGTTTGTGGTCTGGACTTTATCTTCACCGCTAGGCTATAGGCCCTTAGGTGCTGCCCGTCAAGTCTCTACACCTTCCCACCCAGTGTGGGCTTGGCTCGGTATTGCCACCACCCGGAGTGCTGAGGGTTCACCGAGTTTGAGCAGATTCACGCAGGGCGTTTCCGACCCTGGTGCCCAGGTTTGACTCAGGAGGCGATTGCTCTATCCTAGCTGAGCTACGGGGGCGCATGGTCACCAAATTATACCAAGTCTCTGGAACCTGATCATGCGAATGAGCCAAGGCAAGAAAGGTTTGAAGATGGAACGAATAATAGGGGTGTCCCGATCGATACCGGGACACCCCTAGTTCAAAGAAACGTCACCGCGGGTTCAAGATTCCTGTTCGTCGGGAAGAACTAGATTAAGAACTGCCGCAATCACGGCGGCCGGTAATAGGCCGGACGTCATCAATATTGGCAAAGTGGTCCCTCCGATGTGTTGCAGAGACTCGGGCACCATTTTTAACCCCATTCCGCTCTCAACAGAGCAGAAGTGAGAAGCACGCAACGTTTTGACGCCACTCACTGGGGCGGTAGATGAGATTCGGATTGACGCAATACAACATTGAAGGATATAGAGATGCGAACATCCTCTGCCAGATTCGGGTGTACCATGTGGTGGAGAAAAGCCGGCCAGATAATGAGCTGACCCGGCTCCGGCTGCACACGAAATTCCGGGTCGACCTGTCCATCGCCCTGTATGGCATTCATATTCGCCTGTGGTCTGGGATCATAGAACGATATTTCACTTGGATTTCTGTCCTGGCGGCCGGGTAGAGTGACCTTTGCGTTGGGGACTTTGATGGAATAAGTCCCGGGGAGCCATGCATGCGGGTGGTTATGCAGATTATGGTAGTCGCCAAAGCGATTAATACTTGGCCAGCCCTGCAGCTGCCAGTCGAGCTGATAATCAATGGACAGATGGCCGATGTAACCCCTGACTGCTTTATTGATGCACTCTCGTAACCAGCTCACAGCGGGATGGGTCGATGCCAGCAGATTCTCTGTCAGGTAGTCTGTGGTGATATTGGGACGTTCCGATTCCAGCCGCATAATCTCTAATTCAAGTGCGTTGTTTGCGGGTTCTGCAGCCGGCAGCTAATCGCGCATGATCAGCGTAGGCCAGAGTTCGAGAAATTCAGGTTTGGATAGCGTTGTAGACACGGCGCAACGTTAACCCGGCAGGGCACCAAATGTCAGCCAGTGTTTCACTGTTATCGAAGCACCCACTAATTAGGTACACTCCAGTTCAGAATTAAAACAGAAATTTTGATCAGCCCCTGCTATCGCAGGTCCTTTTTGGCGAGAGGTAAATACGATGACAGATAATCTGCCTGAGCAGGCGCAGGTCGTAATTGTCGGTGGTGGCGCAGTTGGTTGCTCCGTCGCCTATCACCTGACCAAGATCGGCATCACTGATGTACTTCTGCTGGAGCGGAAACAACTGACTTGCGGGACCACGTGGCATGCTGCAGGTTTGGTCGGTCAACTTCGGGCAACCGCAAACATGACCAAACTCGCCCAGTACAGTGCAGAACTTTTCCTCGAGCTGGAGGAAGAAACGGGCCAGGCCACAGGAATTAAACAGAATGGATCAATTTCTGTCGCCACCGATAGCGAACGGTTAGAAGAGCTTCAGCGGGGCGCATCGATGGCGCGGGTATTCGGGCTTGAGGTCGAAGAAGTTTCAGCCGGGTGGATCTCGGAGAAGTATCCAGTCATGTACACCGCTGACATCGTCGGGGGTGTTTTCCTGCCCTGTGATGGACAGATCAACCCCATCGACGTGACTCAGGCTATGGCCAAGGGGGCACGCAATGGCGGTGCAACGATTCTAGAAAACACGCTTGTTACCGGAGCGACGATCAACAATGGTCGAATCAGCGCCGTACGGACGGCCTCTGGAGAGATCGCCTGTGAGTACCTGGTGATTGCCGGCGGAATGTGGTCACGCGATTTCGGTCGGCAGATCGGGGTCAATATCCCACTCCATGCAGCCGAGCACTTTTATATTGTGACCGAGCCGATCGATCAACTACCCAGTGAACTGCCGGTACTGCGCGAGCCATCGGCCTGTTTTTATGCCAAGGAAGACGCCGGCAAGTTGCTTGTGGGCGCTTTCGAACCGGTAGCCAAGCCCTGGGGCAGTGCTGGAATTCCCCCTGATTTCAGTTTTGATCAACTGCCTGAAGACTTTGATCACTTCGAACCGATGCTTGAAAAAGCGATGCACCGCATTCCGGTACTTAAGACAGCCGGGATTCAGACGATTTTCAACGGCCCGGAGAGCTTTACACCGGACAATCGTTACTATCTGGGCGAGGCGCCTGAAGTTCGGGGTGTGTTTGTGGCTACGGGATTTAACTCGACCGGAATTCAGTCATCCGGCGGCGCCGGCAAGGTCCTGGCCGAATGGATCAGGGACGGACATCCTTCAGTTGACCTGTGGGACGTGGATATCCGCAGGACTCTGTCATTTCAGTCCAACATGCGTTACCTGCACGACCGGACAACTGAATCCCTTGGCCTGTTATACGCGATGCACTGGCCATTTCGACAGCCTGAGACCGCACGTGGTATCCGGCGCTCACCGTTGCATGAGCACTTGGTCAAGGCGAATGCCTGTTTCGGGGAAGCCGGTGGCTGGGAGCGACCCAACTGGTTTGCGCCAGAAGGATTCAAACCTGAGTACGATCATACATATGGCAAACCCGATTGGCTAAATTACTCCGGTAATGAACATCAGGTTGTTCGAGAAAATGTCGGACTGTTGGACATCTCTACGTTCTCCAAGTTTCTCCTTAAGGGGCGAGATGCCGAAAAAATTATCAATTACATCTCTACAAACAACATGGCTGTTGCGCCTGGGCGAATTGTCTATACCCAATGGCTAAATGAACAAGGCGGAATATCAGCTGACCTCACCGTGACCCGATTGGCCGAAGATGCCTACCTCGTAATGACGGCATTCTCCAGCCATACCCGGGACTATAACTGGCTGCAGCGACATATCCCGTCAGATGCACATGCTGTGCTGACCGATGTAACATCGGCCTACGCAGGAATTAACGTCCAGGGGCCGAATTCACGGGCGCTGCTGAAACAGGTGAGTCCGGATGATTTTTCAAATAGCGTATTTCCGTTTGGAAGTTCGAAAGAAATCCAACTGGGTTACGCGACCATTCGGGCGTCGCGCATCTCTTATGTTGGTGAGCTGGGCTGGGAGCTGCTGATTCCGAGTGATATGGCTGCACATGTCTATGAAACGTTGGTTGAGGCTGGCCGGGATCTGGAACTTGCCAACGTCGGCATGCATGCGATGAATTCTCTTCGCATCGAAAAGGCCTACCGCCACTGGGGTCATGATATCGCTGATGAGGATACGCCCATAGAGGCCGGACTGGAATTTGCTGTCCGCTTTGACAAACCAGGCGGATTTATAGGCCGCGAAGCTTTACTTAAACAAAAAAAGAGCGGTTGTGTTGCAAAACGTATGGTGCAGTTCTTGATGGAAGATCCCGAGGTGATGCTGTACCACAACGAGCCCATCATCCGTGACGGCACAATCTCCGGCTACATTACCAGTGGTATGTACGGACATACGCTTGGAGGGAGTGTGGGTATGGGTTACGTCAACAATCCAATAGACCAAGGTGGTGTTGACTCGGAATTTGTGAACAGCGGCAGCTATGAGGTTGAAGTGGCATGTAAGCGTTACCCCGCTCAAGCGTCACTGGAGCCGCTATACGACCCCGGCAACGAGCGCATCAAGTCGTAGCGCTACCGACTTCCAAGATCTGTTTTGTCATGTAAGGGTTTGACTCGTATGAGGCTGAGGAAGTATCTATGAAGAAGGTTGCCATCTGTGGTTTTAACCTTGAGTCAAACCGGTTTGCACCCTCGTGTAAGCGCAAAGACTTTGAAGAGCATATGTACTTCCGCGGCGAGGAAATCAGTCGTCAGGCGCGGATCGACCGACCCAGTATTCACCTTGGGGTGTGCGGTTTTTACAAGGTTATGGACGACGCCTTCGGTGGTTCCAGTGGCTGGGAGGCCTGTCCAGCAGTGCTGATCGGTTCTACACCGGCCGGTCCAGTGGAAAAGAGTTTCTTTGACGAATTTTTGAGTGAGTTGCACCGCGACCTTAAAGCGATCGGTCCTGTGGATGGGGTCTATATCTGCCAGCATGGAGGCGCTATCGCCACTCATTCTCATGATCCCGATGGAGAGGTATTCAGCACGGTCCGTGATATCGTTGGTCCGTCGGTGCCCGTTATTGCAACACTCGACCTGCATGCCAATGTCTCTGAGGAGATGATGCAGGCGACGGATATCCTGATCGGCTACAGAACCAACCCGCACGTTGATCTCTACCAGCGTGGTGAAGAGGCGGCGCGCTCAATGCTCGAGATGTTCGACGGAGTCCAACCGACAAGTTACCGGATTCGCCTGCCACTGGTCGCTCCATCGGTAACGCAACTCACAGCACCTGGTTACCCTTACGGTGAACTGATCCAACGCGGCCAGACCCACGTTGACGACATCGTTATGAATGTCACCATTCTCGCAGGATTCGCTTTTGCAGACACGCCTAAAAATGGAATGACCATTATCGTAACCACACGAGATGATCTTAAACACGCCAAGGAGTTGGCGACTGAACTGGCGGAGGCAGGGTGGTTGGATCGAGCCCGCTACCGACCATCCATGATTTCGCTGGACGAAGCAATCAGGCTAGCTTGTGACACAATTCAGACCCCTGCGTTGCCGGCGATTCTGTTTGCCGATCCGGCGGATAATCCGGGCGGTGGTGGGCGAGGCAATACGACTACTATTCTGAGCGCATTCCTGGAGGCCGGGATAGATGATTGTGTGCTGGCCGTGTTCTATGATTCCATCGCAGTCAATGCCGCGTTTGTCGCGGGTGAGGGTGCATATTTATCATTAACACTGAACTCGGCCGAGGATAGTCAGTTTTCGGAACCACTCGATGTAACAGCTCGTGTAGAACGTTTGTCCAATGGTCAGTTTGTTGGTGAGTACGGTATGGTTGCCGGCAAGACCGTGGAAACCGGCTGCACGGCCGTACTGGATGTTGGCGGTGTGCGCATCGTCGCTGTTTCACAGCGTCAGCAATGCTTGTCGACGGATTATCTGACTGCTTTCGGCATTGATCCAGCCAGCTGCCGTGTGATTGTGGTCAAGAGTCGGGGCCATTTTCGTGCCGGGTTTGAACATCTGTTTAACCCGGACCAGATTTATGAGGTGGATGTTGCCGGTCTGACGTCACCAAACCTAGCTACGTTCGGCTGGCAATATTTGCCGCGCCCAGTCTTCCCTCTGGACGAACATGCAGCGTGGTCTGTAGATCAAGCTTAATCTTTCCGAAAGTCAGCGGTTTAGGGTAAAACTTTGTTTTCAAGATTGTCTCTAAATCGTGATACATTGATAGCGTTGTTTGATTAACGATAAATCCCCGTTGAGGGTTAAAGGAGGAGAATTATGCGTAAGATCACTCATGTCGGAATTGCAGCACTCACGGCATTCGTTGTTTCAACCAGTGCCATGGCGGAAACGGTAACCATCGGTCTCCGTTCAGAACCATCGTCGATGGATCCCTATTTCCACAACTTAGGCCCCAACAACGCGATGCTAGCGCAGATTTTCGGTAAATTGATTGACTGGGGGCCGGCAATGGACAAGTTAATCCCGCGGCTCGCGACTTCGTGGAAAGCGATCAACGACACGACTTGGGAGTTTAAGTTGCGCCAGGATGTGAAATTCCACGATGGCAGTGACTTTACTGCCGATGACTTCATCTTCTCGTTTAATCGAGCTGATGGCTACACTGGTGGCAACTCGTCATTCCGCACCTACACCAAGGGCAAAACTGTCAAGAAGATCGACGATTACACCATCCACATTGTGACTGACGGGCCGTATCCGTTGATGCCGAACGAGATGACGTCGATCCTCGTCATGTCTAGTGAGGCAAAGGGCTCTGGCGGTGACGAGAATTTTGGCCTCAAGGCCAAGGACTTCAACAAGGGAATAGCCACGATCGGGACTGGCCCATACAAGTTCGTCGAGTGGAAAAAGGGCGACCGGCTGATACTCGAGAAATATGACGGTTACAAGGGTCCGCTGGGGCGGCCTTGGGATAAAATGGTATTCAGGTTCATCAAGTCTGAGCCTGCACGTACCGCGGCACTGCTCGCTGGTGACGTCGATATGATTGACAACGTACCGCTCACCGATATCGCTACCCTTAAGAGTAATCCCAATGTATCTCTGAGTCAGGGAGTGTCGAATCGTGTGATCTACATTCACATGGACCAGTTCAGGGATCAGTCGCCGTTCGTCACAGATAAAAATGGCAATCCAATTGATAAAAATCCGCTGAAAGATGCCCGCGTACGCAAGGCGCTTTCCATGATGATCGATCGTGATGAAATGGTCGACAAGGTGATGGAAGGAGTCGCGTTGAAGGCGGGGCAGTTGCTGCCGGAGGGATTCTTCGCTCGCTCACCGAATTTGAAGCCGGAGCCGTACGATCCTGAAGGGGCCAAGAAACTCCTTGCCGAGGCGGGCTGGGGCGATGGTTTCGGGCTGACCATTCATGGTCCGAACGACCGTTACATCAATGATGCCAAGATCTGTGAGGCGGTAGCCCAGATGTTGACGCGGAACGGCATACCGACCAAGGTCGAGACTATGCCTAAGAACATCTACTTCAAACGGGCCTCCAAGGGTGGTCCAGACAAGACGCCTGAATTCAGCTTTTTCCTGGTCGGATGGGGTTCTGGTACCGGTGAGCCTTCGTCACCGCTGAAATCGCTGCTCACGACTTACGATAAGTCCAAAGGTCACGGGGCGTCGAACCGTGGTCGTCATTCCAACCTAAAGATGGATGCATTGCTGGTCAAGGCGCTATCTACAGTTGACGATGCCGCTCGGGCTAAACTTCTGGCCAAGGCGACCGAAATCGGGATCGGAGAAGACCAGGGGATCATTCCACTGCATTACCAGGTCAACACTTGGGCGACCCGCAAGGGTCTGAAGTACAACGCCCGGGCCGACGAAAGCACTCGTGGTCTCGACCTGGTCAAGTCAAACTGACCAGTTCATAAGATAAAGCGGCCCGCTACGGCGGGCCGCTATTTGCCTATCGCCTTACGACATCGGAGCGGCCGATGACGGCTTTCATTATTCGACGACTGATGCAGGCGGGGGTCGTTGTCGTCCTGATGTCGTTTATCGTCTTTTCAGGTGTTTTCCTTGTTGGTGATCCGGTCGATATCTTAATCAGCGATGAAGCTGACGAGGAAGACCGGGAGCGGGCGATTGCGGCGCTCGGTCTGGATAAACCGTTTCACATCCAGTATCTGCTGTTTCTCCGCAACGCAGCACAGGGAAACCTCGGCGATTCCTTTATCTTTGAAGAACCGGCGTTGCTGCTGATTTTGGAGCGCATGCCGGCGACGTTTGAGCTTGCGCTTTTTGCGCTCCTGCTCGCGGTGGTTGTTGGAATTCCACTCGGGATGCTGGCAGGCCTACGGCCAAACTCGATTACCTCAAAAGCCATCATGACCGGCTCAATTTTGGGTTTCAGTCTGCCCACCTTCTGGGTAGGGATTATGATGATGATGCTTTTTGCGGTCATTTTGGGCTGGTTGCCATCGACCGGCAGAGGGCCGACGACGACCTTTCTTGGTATGGAGGTCAGCTTTACATCCTGGAAGGGCATTCGTCACTTGTTGATGCCCGCAATCAATCTGTCTCTTTTTAAACTGGCTCTGGTCATCCGCCTGACTCGTGCGGGCACCCGTGAAGTGATACATCAGGATTACATCAAGTTCGCCCGGGCTAAGGGCATCAGTAGTTCACGCATCATCCTGGTTCACTTACTGAAAAATATCCTTATCCCGATAGTGACGGTGCTCGGCCTGGAGTTTGGAGGACTGGTGGCGTTCTCGATTGTGACTGAAACAGTGTTTGCGTGGCCGGGAATGGGCAAACTGCTGATCGATTCGATCGGCATGCTGGATCGGCCTGTCATCGTGGCCTATCTGATGATGATTGTATTCTTGTTTGTTGTGATTAACCTCGTGGTGGATATTCTCTATTCGATTCTAGACCCGCGGGTCCGTTTGCAGGAAATGAAAGCATGATCAGTGGTGGGATAACCGATACGGCGCTGGTCGACGCCGAGTCTGTTGGCGACGGCATACAGACGCCGTTTCGAAGTTTTCTGTCTGATTTCTGCGAAAATAAAATCGCAGTGATCAGTTTCGTCGTTGTGGTCGTTGTCATCATGATCGCACTGTTTGCGCCATTCATTTCACCGACCGATCCATACGACCTGGCGATAGTGACTGTTGCGGACAAGGCCCTGTCTCCGGGTATGACTATGTTGTCCGGTCAGGTGGCCTATCTCGGTACCGATGGTTCAGGCCGGGACCTTCTCAGCAGTATCTTTTATGGGCTGCGCATTAGCCTGACTGTTGGTATTGGCAGCGGTGTTATCGCCCTGGCGATTGGCGTTGTGATCGGTCTGAGTGCTGCCTACTTCGGCGGTCGCACTGATGCACTGATCATGCGACTGGTCGACATGCAGCTCAGCTTCCCGGCGATCCTGATTGCGTTAGTACTGCTGGTTACCCTGGGCAAGGGCGTGGACAAGACCCTTATTGCCTTGATCGTGGTCCAGTGGGCCTATTACGCGAGGACCGTGCGCGCCTCAGCGTTGGTTGAGCGAAACAAGGAGTACATAGAATCCGCCCAGTGTCTGGCCTTGTCTAAGTCCCGGATCCTGTTCCGTCACCTGCTTCCAAACGTGGTTGCTCCAATTATTGTGGTCGGGACGATGCAGACCGCACACGCGATCGCGCTTGAAGCAACTCTCTCTTTCCTAGGGCTCGGTATGGAACAGACTGAGCCATCGCTTGGCAGTCTGATTGCCAATGGGTTCGATTACATCCATTCAGGCCATTACTGGATAACCATGTACCCGGGCGTGGCGCTACTTGTCACTATCGTCTCGATAAACTTGGTCGGTGACCAACTCCGCGACGTACTCAACCCACGCCTGCAACGATAGGCTGGTAAGCGTATGAACGCTGACGGTTCCAGACCAACACTTCAGGTCAGCCACCTGCAAACGTCTTTCATGACTAAGGCGGGCGAAGTCAAGGCGGTCGATGACGTCAGCTTTTCGGTGCACCCTGGCCGAGTTTTGGGTCTAGTCGGCGAGTCGGGTTCCGGCAAGACTGTGACAGGGTTTTCAATCATGGGCCTGGTGGATCACCCAGGCCGTATTATCGGTGGCGAAGTCCGCTTTCGGGGAGAAAATGTAGTCGGCGCAACCGAGCAGCGCTGGCAGCAGTTGCGCGGCAACCAGATCGCAATGGTCTTTCAGGACCCGATGATGACGCTCAATCCGGTGCTGCGCATCGACACCCAGATGATCGAAGCGATCCGGGCACACGAGTCACTCAATCGCAATGAGGCGCGCCAGCGTGCACGCGATGCCCTCGGCCAGGTCGGGATTCCATCGCCGGACGAGCGGCTGAAGGCTTACCCGCACCAGTTCTCTGGTGGCATGCGCCAGCGCGTGTCCATCGCTATCGCTCTTTTGAACAAACCGGACCTGATCATTGCGGACGAGCCAACGACAGCGCTAGACGTCACGATCCAGGCCCAGATCCTGCACGAAGTACAAAAGCTCTGCCAGGAAACCGGGACGGCGCTGATTTGGATTACGCACGACCTCTCGGTTATTGCGGGTCTTGCAGATGATGTAGCCGTGATGTATGCCGGCCGGATCGTCGAATACGGTGAGGTAGACAATGTGCTGGATCGCCCGATGCATCCTTACACCTTCGGGCTGATTGGTTCAGTGCCATCCCGCAACCGGCGAGGTGCGCCGCTTCATCAGATTCCGGGAATGACACCATCTCTGCTGAACTTGCCGCGGGGTTGTGCCTTTAGGACTCGCTGCCCGCAGGCAGTCGACCTTTGTGGTACAGCACCCGAAGTCTCCGAACCGCGAGGTAGTGGCAGGCTGATACGATGTCATTCGCCAATGTCGCCTGCCGGATTGACGACTGAATTACCCGGAATTTCTGCCTCATGACCGATGCCCATCCGAACCACAAAACACCGATCGTTGAGTTACGGAACATTTCAAAACGCTTTGTCAAACGGCTTGATTTTGCCGGGCGTCTGGCACAGAAGCTCGGTGCCAATGTTCAAGAAGAGGTGGTGCATGCGGTAGACAGTGTGTCACTGTCGATCTTTGAAGGTGAAGTTGTTGGACTCGTCGGTGAATCCGGATGTGGAAAGTCGACCTTGGGCCGCATCGTTGCAGGTGTATACCAGCCGTCGAACGGACAGGTGTATTTTCGTGGCAAACCTATGGCGGAGATGTCGGGTACTGTCGCCCGTGATACCGCACTTAGCATACAGATGATCTTTCAGGATCCAATGAGTTCGCTTAATCCGCGTCTGCGCGTTATCGATATTGTTGGTGAAGCGCCCATGGTTCACGGGGTCGTTGACCGACGCGACGTTGAAGCGCATGTCATTCAGGCCATGTTGCGGGTAGGGCTAGATCCAGACTTCATTCGCCGGTATCCACACCAGTTTTCAGGTGGCCAGCGGCAACGGATTGGTATTGCTCGAGCCCTCGCAGTAAATCCGGAGTTCCTTGTCTGTGACGAATCGGTTGCGGCGCTAGATGTATCGATTCAAGCCCAAGTCTTAAATCTGTTTATGAATCTTCGCAAGGAACTTAATCTGACCTACCTTTTTATCAGTCATGATCTCGGTGTGGTCGAGCACCTCAGTGATCGTGTTGTGATCATGTATCTTGGTCGGGTGGTCGAGGTAGCAACGACCGAGGCGTTATTCACATCGCCAAAGCACCCTTACACACAAGCGTTACTTGCCGAGGTCCCCAAGATAGATTCGCGACGTCGTCGATTCGAACCGGTTCAGGGTGAGATTCCGTCTCCCCTGGATCCGCCCACGGGCTGTCATTTTCATCCGCGCTGCCCACATGCAATTGAAACATGTACTAGAGAACAGCCTGAGCTACGCAAGACTGTAGGTGGCCGCCTGGTTGCCTGTCATCTGGTTGAATCCACGTCACCGGACTGAACTGGTCGGGCAGTTGATCGTGAGTGTAACAACTCCGGTCTATTGTGCAGTCAGCCGTTCGGTGTAATTGGCTGCGCCAGTCGAACAGCAGTTTTACCTGGGTATAGTCGCCGGGTCGGCATAATCAGGACAGTCGGTTCAAACGGTGCAGTAATCGCACGTGATCCATCGTGCCCAATCAGCGTACCTTTGGCCAAGTGTTCGAAACCGGTCCACTGCTGGTCGAAAACGAAAGCGTTCGTTTCGATCGTCACAACCTTGTCGACCCGATAGAAATTCTGACCTTGAGGACTTGGACAACCTTTTAGTGTTTCTGCACCGAAATCAGGGGCCATGACAGCTGCGGCGTGGAGGAAACGAACCATCACAGCTTTTGCCATTTCCGCTGAAGTCGCTTCCCAGTGCTGGCCACATTCTATGAGGAGCGCATTGCGTGGGCTGTCGGGATCACGGAACGCATTGTAGTCACGCATACGCATGCCTTCATTATGTCCTTTGTCGGTGACCACGGTTGCGGGCAAGCCTACCTGTGTTGCCAGCTCCAGTCCCTTGGCTACCATTCCAGCCATCATCAGTGGAAGGCAGGGTTGTTGCATTGAATGAATGTCAAGCAGCAGGTCAACATTGTCTAGGAATGGTCGGATTTCACGGGCCCGCTGAACTTCACTGGTGACTTTTCGATCGGGATCATCCAGTACACCCGGTCCCCACAAGCGGTTGAAGTCCTCGTCTACCCAACGTGAGCGGTTTGGATGTTCGGGATCGTAGCTAAGGTATGCCTCGACGTTCATGAATCCAATACTCAGTCGGCCGGCTATAGGCTTAACCTTCTGCTGGAGTAGCCAATCAGCTGCGATAGCGCCACAGAGCTCGTTACCGTGCACCACTGTAGATATAAATACATGCGGTCCTGGTTGACCTGAATCGAGGGTGTGTAAATAGTCGATTCCGGAATTCCCGGTTTTATAGGCTGTGATATCAACGGGATCGAGTTCGACCGGCAGATCATTTTCATAGTCCAGAAGCGGATCAGTCATAGTGGAGATTTCCTTCGTTCTACTGGGAGTCAGTTGCGTAGATTACGCAATAATTGAAACAATGCGGGTCCGGCAGCAGCGATCATCGTAATACGAAAAATATGCAGGGTCGCGATGAACGCAGTATCACTATCCATCGAGATTGCAATCAAGCTCATCTCTGCCAGACCACCGGGCGCCAGTGCGAGCAGTAATGCTTCTTCACTGATGTTGAGAACAGGTGCCAACAATTGTGCCAATCCTACTGCTACTGCCAGCATGATAATAGTTGCAACAAACGCGGCTATAGCAGGACGAAACATGCTACGTGGACGCATACCCCGAAACTGTGCACCGATGGCAGAACCAATCACGACTTGGGCGATAGTAACCACGGGAGTTGGCAGTGGTGTGTTTACCAGGTCAAAGTTATAGACAATCGCGGACAGGACCATGGGTATGAGAATTTGGCCGAAAGCGAGGCCAAGTCGGCTCGCCAGCCAGAAGCCAGCTAAACCGCAACCCGAGAGGAGGATGATTTCTTTAAAGTCAGGATACGACGTCTCTGGAGTCGGTAGGACAGACAAACTGGGGACTTCAACACCGACGACAGTAACAAAGTACAGTGGAATTGAAAAAACCACCAGGAATACTCTTGTCGCATGGGCGATTGGAATCAACCGACTGTCTGCACCGGCCTGTTCCCCAGCGATTGCCATGATTCCCAGGCCACCCGGTGTGCTTGAGAAGTAGGCTGTTGTGGCATCCATATAGCCAAGTCTGCGAAATATAAAGACGGCAACGGTGGTGGTCACGATAACGTATACCAGCATCACCAGTAATGCACCGCCCCAGGTAGACAGATTGTCCAAGGCTCCAGCGGTGAAAAAACTGCCCAGGAGAATGCCCAGCACAACAACCATGATATTTCTGAGCGGCATATAGCGTCGAACCGGCACACCGCTAAATGCGCAAGCTGATACAAATATCATGCTCCCCAGCATCCAGGGTAGCGGAAGTCTCCAGTAGTAAAACAATGCGCCGCCTGCCGTGCCAATGACCAGGCTGAGGAGGACGGCCACTGTGGGTTTGGGTTCAGCCACCGCTATGGCGGCTATAGCAGCCGAAACCCAGACTGTAAGCGAAGTGATTGGGTGGGTTTTTCAACAAGTTGGCATAGGACCACTGACCAGTGGTCATCTAAATATCATCCGGTTGTCGTACCACCGTTGGGTTCAATCTGGATTGTCCTGTACACCCAGACGCTTCTGAAGCGCGGAACTGGTTGTGGTGTATTGAAGTTTATGTTTTGTGTCGGGGTCAAGATATTGTTGTATTGCAAAAGCCGCCAAGGCCCCTTCGTGGAAACCGCTCAGGATAAGCTTCTTCTTACCCGGGTAGGTGTTGATGTCACCGATAGCATAGATTCCGGGTATGTTGGTTTGAAACGTTTCTAGACTAACACTGATGTGCTTGCGTTCGATGTCCAGACCCCAGTCAGCGATAGGACCAAGGTCCGGCGACAGGCCATAGAATACTAGAAGTTCATCCAGTTCAATTCGTTGGGGTTCACCATCTCCAAATGGTGCGACGTCGATAGCAGTGATCTTGCCCTGGTCTGACTGATAGCTTGGTATGCGGCCGATCAGGCAGTCCACGGGTTGATTAGGGTCGTCAATTAGTTCATGCATTTTGGCAACCGATGCGGGTGCTGCTCGGAATTCATCTCGGCGATGGACGATAGACACATGCTTTGCAATAGCTGCTAGTTCCAATACCCAGTCCAGAGCTGAGTCCCCACCTCCAACAATGACGACCTTTTTGCCTTTGAAATGGAGCTTGTCTGCCACATGATAATGGAGATTGCTTTGTTCGAATTGATCAATACCGGAAAGCCGTAGCGGCCTGGGTTTAAATGCACCAAGACCTGCAGCGATGACTATAGTTCGGGTCTGGAAATGAATGTTGCCCTCAGTGTGTAACTCAAAAGAGTTGTCTTCCAGTTGCGCCAGTTGAGTGATGCGATGGCCCAGATGGAAAGTTGGATCGAATGGTTTGAGCTGTTCAGCCAGGCGGTCAATCAATTCCTGTGCACCGACGATCGGCAGCGCTGGTATGTCATAGATTGCCTTATCGGGATAGAGCATAGTGCACTGCCCGCCCACAACGGGGAGCGAGTCGACGACTTGAGTATCGATGCCCAGCAACCCGAGTTCAAAGCACTGGAAAAGACCGCTGGGACCCGCGCCGATAATGACGACGTCTGTTTTAATAGTCATGATGGCTGAGTATAACTCTGTGTGTTGGCTGAGCTTCCCGAGGTTGACTGAGTTTTCGACTGGTCGTGGTTTCGTCAACGGGAGATAATCGGACATCAGCCATAGCGTCTTAAGCGATCGGCTGTACTGTTTGGGTTAAGCAGCACCCTGAAACCGGATTGGCTGGCGGTAGATCAGCGGAGATAAATTATGCAGACAGATGAGCTATCCAGTAGCAATGATCCACTGCTGCAGACCTTCACACTCAAGCACTTGACGCTGAAAAACCGCATCATGAGCACCAGTCATGCCTGTGGTCTGGATGAGAACGGTTTCACCGGCGACGCTTACCAGGCCTATCACGAAGAAAAGGCACGTGGCGGTCTGGCGCTGACGATGTTCGGTGGATCAGCATCGGTAGCACCAGATTCGCTCTGGCCCGACGGTCAGGTTAATGTCAGCACCGATGGGATAATTCCACTGTTCGAGCAGTTCACTGCCAAAATCCATCGTCATGGTTGTGCGCTCATGTGTCAGATCAGTCATCTGGGGCGACGAGCGGAATGTTATGCCGGCGAGTGGCTGCCGGCGATTGGCCCATCGCCGATACGCGAGACGCTGCATCGCAGTTTCCCCAAGGCTATGGACCGGCATGACATTGACCGTGTGGTCAAGGCCTATGGGGCGGCTGCCCGCCGCTGTCGGGATGGCGGTCTCGATGGTATCGAAACTCTGGGTTCAGGACATCTTATCGGTCAATTTTTGTCACCCTATACCAACCATCGTAAGGATGAATTCGGTGGTTCTCTGGAGAACCGCTGTCGTTTCGGGTTGATGGTATATGAAGAAATTCGTCGACAGGTCGGCGCTGACTTTGTTGTAGGATTCCGATTTGTCATCGATGAGAAAGGTGGGGATCACCTCGATTTTGAGGACTGCCTCAGGATAGCGGATTTGTTCGAATCGAGCGGATTAATTGATTTTTTCAATGCAATTTACGGTAACGTTGATACGGAGATCGCCCTTGCGGTCGATAATATGCCGGGAATGGCGTCGCCCATCGCACCGTGGTTGAGGCGGGTCGGTGAATTCAAACAACATGTGGGCCTGCCGGTGTTTCACGCGGCTCGAATCACCGATATTGCCACTGCTCGCTATGCGATCACCGAGAACCTGCTGGACATGGTCGCCATGACACGGGCACACATTGCCGACCCTCAAATCGTAAACAAACTCGTGTCCGGGCAGGAAGATCGCATACGTCCCTGTGTCGGTGCGACCCACTGTATGTCTGCTAATCGACCGACATGTCTGCACAACCCGGCAACGGGTCGAGAACTCAAGCTGCCGCAGGTGATCACGCCCTCTGTACAAGGGAACCGTCGTGTTGTTGTGGTCGGTGCGGGGCCAGCCGGTCTTGAAGCTGCGCGGGTATCCGCGGAACGCGGCCACCAGGTCATCCTTTTCGAGGCCTCAAACCAACCCGGTGGCCAGGTGATCATCGCGACCAGTAGCAGTTGGCGTGGCGATCTGGCTGGGGTGATTGATTGGCGGGTTAGTGAAACCGCCCGTTTGGGAGTAGACCTTCGTCTGAACACATTGGCTGGTGTCACAGAGGTGACCGCCGAAAGACCGGATGTGGTCATTATCGCGACCGGCGGTCTGCCAGATATGGGGTTTGTTGAAGGTGGTGAATTGTGCACCTCCAGCTGGGATTTACTCACAGGACAGGTTTCCATCGAAAGCGATGTCATCGTCTATGATGGAACGGGACGGCACGTGGGTCCTTTATGCGCAGACATGATCGCATCGGCAGGCTGTGCCGCTACGCTGGTGGGAATCGACGGCCTGTTGGCGCCAGAATTGGTCTACTCGGAACGCGTGGTGTGGCGCCGACAGATTTTCGAACTGGGTGTAGATACGTTGTTCGACCATCGACTGACTTCAGTATCGCGGGAAGATGAAGGTTTGCGGGTTTGTTTTACCTGCGAGCTTAATGAGAGTGAAACCATACACTATACAGAACAGGTGGTTGTGGAAGTCGGCACGCAGCCTGCCGATGAGCTTTACCAACAATTGCGGCCAGACTCGATTAATGATGGGGTCACAGATATTGATGCACTTTTGTCGGGATCGCCACAGGTGGCTGGTACAACAACCGATACCACGTTCGAACTGCACCGCATCGGTGATGCGGTGGCGAGTCGAAACATCGCTGCTGCCATGCTGGATGCATTACGACTGTGTGCAGTGATGTAAGGTAAACAAATGGAATCGATATTTGACTTAAGTGGCAGGGTTGCACTGGTCACTGGAAGTACTCAGGGACTGGGGTTCGAGATGGCTAAAGGACTGGCCAAAGCAGGGGCCCACGTTCTAGTAAATGGCCGGGACAACGATCACGTAGCAAATGCTGTGTCACTGATCGAGTCCTCCAAAGGCAGTGCGCAGGCATTGGTATTTGACGTGTCAGTCGATTCCGCGCGCGCAGCCGCATTGTCGGAAATTTCCAGTGAATACGGCAGGTTGGATATTTTGATTAACAACGTCGGTATGCGTGACCGTAGGTCTATGGAGGAGATTGATGGTCCTGATTTTCAGGCACTGTTACAGGTTAACCTGACCTCTGCGTTTCTTCTTTGCCGGGAGGTTGTGGGACTGATGCGCGCCCGACAATGGGGACGTATAGTGAATATGAGTGCATTGGGTTCGGCGGTGGGATTGAAACTGAGTCCGTCTTATGCCGCATCCAAGGGTGCGCTTGAGTCATTGACCCGTACGCTTGCTGCTGCACTCGGTCTGGATGGCATTACTGTCAACGCATTAGCCCCCGGATTTTTTGCGACCGAAGCCAATGCGGCCATGGTTGCCGATGAGGATCTTTTTCAGAAACTGGCCAGCCGTACGGCCTTGGGCCGTTGGGGTGAGCCGCACGAGATAGCCGGTGCGGCCGTTTTTCTGTGCTCCGAAGAGGCGGCCTATGTTACAGGTCAGGTGCTGACCGTCGACGGGGGCTGCGTGTCGTATTTCTGACTTTCCGGTTGTTTTCTTTGTTCATGTTACCAATTTCTTGGTCTGGATACAGGTTGATACACAAATATTTGATGACAACCTGCGAATGTGAACTGGTGTTTGTTAATTGACGACAGCTGCCTCCAATCGACTATTCTTCGGAATCATGCTGATGGTGGTGGCTATGTTGGTGCTGCCATTCATGGATGCGACAGTTAAGTTATTGAGTAGCCGATATCCGATACTGCAACTCATCTGGGCGCGATTCTTTTTTCATTTTCTACTTGTCCTGCCATTTGTCGTCATTCGGTATGGCAAGCAGGTAATCCGTGCTGCCCACCCTGTATTGCTGCTCAGTCCTGGACTGTTTCTGCTGGTTGCATCAGGTCTTTTTTTCGCTGCCATTCAGTACATTCCTCTTGCCGATGCGATTGCCATTCTGTTTGTTGATGCTGTAATCGTGGTGGCCTTGTCGCCGTTGGTTTTAGGTGAATACGTGCCAGCCAGACGCTGGATCACCTGTGCCGCCGGTTTCCTCGCAATTCTGATTATCATCAGACCAGGTGGTACAGAGTTTCACTGGGCGAGCCTACTCGCCCTGGCTGCTGCCTTGTTCTGGGCGCTGTATTTTTTGTCAACTCGAGTGATGAGTGTCCAGGTTCCACCGCTTTTGATGTTGGGTTGGCAGTCGGTCAGCGGATTTGTTCTGATGACTGCCGCGTTACCGTTTTATTGGGTTACACCCACCCTCGTCGACGGGATTCTGATGGTGGTTATTGGAGGTATTGGGGCAGTAGGTCATCTGCTGTTCATACGGGCTTCATCACTTGCGCACGCATCATTACTCGCGCCACTTCGCTATCTGGAGATCGTTATGCAGGTTTTGTTGGGCTACTGGCTGTTCGGGGACTTTCCTGACTTGTGGGCCTGGGTCGGGATCGCCTTGATTATTGGCGTTGGTGTTTATCTTGGCCGAACTGAACTGGTGCAGAGTGTACCTGGCAAGCTTCAAGTTAAAGTAGATGACGGCAATCACACAGTTCGGTAAAGTCTCTCCTCCGTGGCAGGCGGGTTTGTTCTAAATAATCTGCCGACTCTGGAAACAAATGCCTAGAAAATACTATTGCGTAGATGATTTTCGCCTTGCTGCACAACAGCGCATGCCAAGAGTCATTTTTGACTATGTAGACGGGGCTGCAGGATTCGAGACATCGAGTCGTCTGAACCGTGAGGTTATCGAGCAGGTTCGCCTGCTGCCACGCGTTCTTGTCGATATCCGGCAACGGGAACTGGCAAAAACATTTTTGGGTCGAACCTGGCCGCTGCCCTTTGGGATAGCTCCCATGGGCATGTGTGACTTGACCTGGCCAAATACTGATATCGCGCTTGCGGCAGCGGCTGCGGATCATGACATACCGGTGTGTTTGTCCACCTTTGGCTCAAGCAGCATAGAGGACATAGGAAAAAGAGCTTCTGGAAACGGATGGTTCCAGTTGTATGTGGGGCCGTCTATTGATGATGCGATGGGTCTTGTCCAGCGTGCAGAGGATGCCGGCTACGAGTATTTGTTGCTGACCGTTGATGTGCCGGTTGTGTCTGCCCGCCTGCGTGAACAGCGCCAGGGGTTTGAGAGACCTTTTCGAATGCGACCGAGACAGTTTTTAGATTTCGCGGTTCATCCGCAATGGGTGCTTCACACGCTCGTCAATGGTGTACCGAAGCCGGCCAATGTCGTGCCTACTGGTAACGAGGGTAATAAATCCACATTCACCCGAAACAAGATCCGTGGCCACATAGATTGGCAGTTCCTGGACCGGTTGCGCGAACGGTGGGCGGGAAAGCTGATTCTAAAGGGGGTGTTATCAGCGGATGATGCTGTCAGGATTCGGGATGCAGGTGCTGATGCTGTCTATGTCTCAAATCATGGCGGCCGACAGCTCGATGCTGCACCAGCGGCGATCGATGTGTTGCCTGCGATCAGACAGGCCGTGGGTGCTGATTACCCGTTGATATTCGACAGCGGAATACGCAGCGGTGAGGGCATCGTTAAAGCATTGGCTCTAGGGGCGGATTTTGTCATGCTCGGACGACCGTTCCTTTACGCGTCGGGTGCTGACGGGCAGCGCGGTGTGTACCGTCTTGTCGAGTTACTGAAAAACGACCTGCTTCTGGTGCTGGCTCAGATCGGTTGTATAGATGTTTCCCAAATCGACCACAATGTTTTGGCATAAATCGGGTGCCGTAGACCCGGCATGCATCGAACCGGTTAGTCCGAATAGGTTGAATCATTTGGAGAGGTCAAGATGAAGGTACGAGGCGGGATGCTCCTTGCCCGCGCTTTGCGCGAGAAAGGCATCACACAGGTATTCACCCTGAGTGGCGGATTCTGTAACCCTGCCCTGGAAGGTCTGATGGAGTGTGATATACCGGTGATCAATACACCCCATGAGCAGATCGCCGGGCACTTGGCTGACGCGAACACGCGGATCACGCGCAAGCCGACCGTCTGTCTGGTGGGCCCGGAAGGTTTTGCCAACGCCGTGCCTTCGATGATGGAGGCCTGGGGCGAGCGATCGCCAGTTATCTTCATTACCGGTTCCAGCACCCTCAAGCGCGAAGGCAGCGGAGGGTTCAAAGAGATCGATGATGTTTCTATTGCCGCACCGCTGACCAAATACAGCGCATCAGTCACTGACGGTACCCGGATTCTGGAGTTTGTAGATCGAGCTTACAAGATCGCGCTGAGTGGTTATCCCGGTCCTGTGCACCTGAGCGTCCCAGTGGACATCATGTTCTCCTGGTATGAGGAACAAACCGGCCAGTCAGAACGGCCGTTCAACCGGGCACCACTGCCACCTGCCCGGGCATGGCCGCGCCCGGATGACCTTGAAGTCATCCTACACAAGGTCCGCGCAGCACAGCGGCCGATTTTGATTGGTGGTCACGGCGTCTGGTGGTCAGGAGCTGAGGCAAAGTTGGAAAAAGCGGGTCGGGTACTTGCAGTGCCAGTGTTCAACATTCCTTATCATCAGAAACTGTTGGGTGAAGAAAGCGGGGTTTATATGGGCCTTGCTGATATTCACCAGTACGCGCCCTCCAAAACTGCGCTGGCCGATGCTGATTTGACACTTGTTATCGGCGGTCGACTTGACAACCAGATGAATTTTGGAAATCCACCATTCTTCCCTGAGACGACCGAACTGGTCTGCATCAACGGCTCCCCGGAAGAACTGGAGCTGAACAGAGCGGCAGACCACACCTTGTTATGCGATCCGGGCGCTTTTTTAGATGCGATTTCTGCACTGGCGGAGGACCCGACCTGGAACTCAAGCGGTTCCTGGCTTGAAAAGAATCGTGCACTGCGGGGTGAGTGGGTCGACCAGATGACGACAGAACTGACTCAGTCAGAAGAAGACGATGCCCGGATTCACCCACTGCAGTTGGCACTGGACGTTCAGCAGCCTTTGGGTGCCGACGACTGGTTGGTCATCGATGGCGGGAATACTCATTTCTGGTCAGAGATAGCGGTCAATATGGCCGGCTGGGGTGGTCAGAAACTGGCTGGGATCCTGCATCCGGGTGCATTCAGTATGCTGGGCGTCGGGGTATCTTTTGCGTTGGCTGCCAAGTTAAATCACCCCGCTAGCCAGGTTGTGCTGATCAGTGGCGACGGTGCCTTTCTTTCCGGCGGCTTAAGTGTTGAAGCAGCTTTTCAGGAGAATGCCCCGATTACGGTTGTAATTGACAACAACGGTGGTTTGACCACCATTTCACAGCAGCAGGAAAGATTGTTCGGACACGATTGTCACGTGGCCACAGATTTCCGAGATATTCCATTTCATTCGCTGTTCGAAGGACTCGGCGGTTACGGTGAACTGGTTGAGAACCGCGACGACCTGGGGCCGGCATTAGACAGAGCTTTGGCCAGCGGTAAAACAGCCTGCGTCAATGTGCGGACGAAGGGCGTCATCAGTCCGATTGTGCTGGCGACCACCAGCAAGCGCGACAAGGCATCGATAGAATAGATTCGGAAAGTGTTGCCAGGGTTGGTATCGCTGACAGTACTATCATATAGGACGGGATAATGGCAGTTATATCATCTCATGTATTGGATGCTGTAAAAGGTATCTCGGCTGCTGGGATCCGGGTAGAGTTTTTTCGACTTTCCGACGACTGCTCGGCGCACCGGTTGTTGGAGACATACTCGGACAGTGAGGGGAGAATATCGGAACCCGTTGCTGTCGAGGATGATCCAGCGGGCACTATTTATGAACTGGTGTTTCACACGGGCGACTATTTCCCGGTTGCGGAAATTGCGCAAGGGTCCCATCACAACATACAGTCGGTTGTGGTCAGAATCAGCCTGCCAGACCCCGATGCCCGCTACCATATCCCAGTTGTGCTGTCGCCCCACAGCTATACCGTCTGGTGGTCAGGTTAGTGGGACTTGATTGTCGATGAGTTCACCAGCACTGGCGGTTTCCCGCCGCAACCGTCGCACCCCTTATATGGAACGCATTGAAGCGTTGGGTGTTCAGAGCTATTCGATTGTTAATCACACACTGTTACCTAAGGCCTTCGGGAGAACGGTAGAAGAGGAGTATTGGCACTTACGATCGAGCGTGCAGTTGTGGGATGTATCGTGCCAGCGGCAGGTCGAAGTCCGCGGGCCAGAAGCCGCTCGCTTGGTTCAGATGATGACCCCCCGGGATCTTGGCAGTGCGGTTGTCGGACAGTGCTTATACGCTCCCCTGATTGATGACAAAGCGGGTCTGATTAACGACCCGGTCATACTCAAACGCGCCGAGGACTGGTACTGGTTATCAATTGCCGATTCCGATGTGCTGCTGTGGGTCAAGGGACTCGCATTGGGGCTGGGGATAGATGCCATGGTGGTCGAACCCGATGTGTCTCCGCTTGCAGTTCAAGGGCCGCGGGCCGAAGATCTGGTCGCAGCCGTGTTCGGCGATACGGTTCGGGAGCTTGCCTATTTTCGTTTTGGCTGTTTTGATTTTCTCGATCGTCAACTGGTGGTTGCGCGTTCGGGTTACAGCAGGCAGGGTGGTTTTGAGATCTACCTGGATGACAGCAGCTTGGGCACTGAACTGTGGGATAAGCTGTGGTTGGCGGGCCAAGCATTCAATGTTACCCCCGGCTGCCCGAATCTGATTGAGCGTATTGAAGGCGGTCTGCTGTCATATGGCAACGAGATGACGCGCAGTAATAATCCGCTCGAGATCAATCTGGACCGGTTCTGTAGCCTGGATGGGCGAATTGACTATATCGGCAGGTCTGCCCTCGAAGATATTTCGCGCGATGGTCCTGCACAGCGTATTCGGGGCCTACAGTTTGATGGGGGTCCGTGCCCAGCGTGTGGCTCACCCTGGCCGGTCTACGCATCAGATAGACCCGTTGGCTATGTGACGTCGGCGATCTGGTCACCTCGACTGAAGCGCAATGTTGCGCTGGGCATGGTTCAGAAGGGTTTCTGGGCAACTGGCCAGTCGGTTAGCGTACACAGTACAGATGGTATTGAACGTTTCGGGTCGGTCCAGGCCACACCGATATAAGCGTGCGGTTGCTGAATCGGAACCGTCGACAACTCAGGTTTTGGAGCCGGTTGGATCCTTAAATAAGATCCCTGTAATCTTAGAGGGCTAACAACAGGTATTTCACTGATCGAGGATCTGGACGGATGAAGATAGCAGTAGTCGGTATCGGTGCCATGGGTTCGGTTTATGCGGGTTTGCTGGCCGACGCAGGAAACGAAGTCTGGGCAATCGATGTTTGGCAGGAGCATCTGGACACGATTCGTGAGCAGGGGTTGCGGATCGAAGGTGCGAGCGGCGATCGAACGGTGCACAGCTTGAACGTTGCGGAAAGTCCTGACGCAGCGGGAATTTGCGACCTCATCATTATCGCGACAAAGGCATCCGGGGTCGGTCCCGCTGCAAAAAGTATTGCTCCTATTGTCGGCGACAGCACACTGGTACTGACGATCCAGAATGGTCTGGGGGCCGGCGAACGCATTGCGCAGTATCGTTCAACGGACAATATCCTGTTGGGGGTTGCCGGCGGATTTGGTGCATCCATAAAGGGTCCGGGCCATGTGCACCACAATGGTATGGAACTGATCCGGGTAGGGGAGATGCATGGTGGTCTTACCGATCGTGTTCAGCAGGTTGCTGCCGTCTGGCAGGAGGCAGGGTTTAAGGTCAAGGCCTTTGAAGACATTAACCAGCTGATCTGGGAAAAATTCATCTGTAATGTCACGTTCAGCGCGCCGTGCACAGTATTCGGGCGGACCCTTGGAGAGATTATGAGCGATCCCTTCTCGTGGCAGATCGCGCGAGGCTGTGCTTTCGAGGCATACGACACTGCGCGAGCGAAAGAGATTCAGCTTTCATTCACTGATGCGGAGAAATATGTGCTCGATTTTGGCAGTAAGATGCCGGACGCACGACCATCAATGCTGCTGGATCATCTCGACAGGCGCCCTTCGGAAATCGATGCCATAAACGGCATGGTGCCAGTCGTTGCTGCTGCTGTCGGAACACGAGCTCCCTACAACGAGGTCATTACTGCGATCGTCAAATCCCGGGAATCTGCTTTTTAGCTGTGGTGTGAATAGGTGGCCACAGGATTTGGCTTTCAATGGGCACTGGGTAGGATGCTCGGCAGCAGTTCACTGATCTGACCACGCAGTACGGCATCAGCGATCCCGTCCATGTCGGTGGGACCGCCATTGATGATTATGATCCGGGCGCCAGACTGTTTTGCGATGGGCACCACACTTGCCGCCGGGTAGACTGACAGTGTCGACCCCACAGCCAGCAGCAGGTCGCACTGTTTCGCTGCACTTTCAGATCGGACCACGTCTTCTGGCACCAGGTTCTGACCGAATGAGATGGTGGCCGATTTTAGAATTCCACTGCAGTCCGGGCACGAAGGGTCGTCCTCACCATAACGTAGACGCTCCAGTACAACGTGCATGTCCACGAGGTAAGTACAGGACATGCACCGTACCTTACGGACAGTTCCATGGATCTCGACAACAACATCAGGGCTGTTTCCTGCCAGTTGGTGTAAGCCATCGATATTCTGAGTGATCAGCGTATGGAGTTTACCGAGCTGTTCAAGTCGGGCGAGAGCGTGGTGACCAGCACCTGGCCGGGCCTGCCAAACAGGCGAATCGAGTCGAGCCTGCCACGCCTTTTTGCGGATCGCCGGGTCAGCCAGGTAATGGCGAATGTCCGAGAGTTTCTCAGCATCCGGATCCCTGGTCCAAACTCCTTGGGGGCCGCGAAAATCCGGAATACCCGAATCGGTGGAAATACCGGCGCCTGTCAGCGCGACCACGCGCTCGGCGTCGTTGAGCCATCGCTTTGCGAGTTCGTGAGTTTCTGCGGCCTCGGTCATCGTGTGTCGCTGAACGTAATGGTCCACGGATAAACAGCCGTGGAATTCCAGGATGGTTGAGAATGTGCCAAAGAGTTTAGGAGGCCAAGGTGTTGTAATGCAATGTCAGCTGTTCGTGCACCGTTAAATGTCTGCGATAATGGCATTACTGTTTTCGCTGGTTAACGATCAGAATTAAGGTTGCGAGTCGTATTTATGCTATACATTCTCCACGAGAACGACCAATGGCTTGCGCCATTCCGCGAGACCTTTACTGAAATGGGTCTGCCATTTAGCGAATGGCACATGGCGTCTTTCCTGCCTGATCTGACAGTCGAGCCACCACTGGGCGTTTTTTATGTTCGCATGAGCGCATCTGCGCATACGCGTGGTCACTCAGGTGTACCTGAGCTCACGGCTGGTGTGTTGTGCTGGCTTGAGCGCCACGGGCGGTGTGTCATTAACGGCAGTGCAGCGCTGGATCTTGAGCTCAGTAAAGTGCGGCAATACCAGGCGTTGATGGCGCACGATCTCCCGGTACCACTGACTTATGCGGCACGCAGCCCAGAACAGTTACTTAGCCTAGCCAGGAACATGCCCTGTCCGTTTGTAACCAAGCACAATCGCGCAGGTATGGGGTTGGGCGTTGAGCGGTTCGATGGTTTCGATGCATTTGAAATCCGATTGGATGCCCTGGCCGAAACCCCACCAGTTGATGGTGTTACTCTACTTCAGGTCTATATCGACAGTCCTGAATCTTTTATTACCCGCTGTGAATTCATTGGTGGGAAGTTCGTTTACGCACTTCGTGTTGATACCTCGGACGGTTTTGAACTGTGTCCGGCGGACAACTGTTCCGTGCCCGACCAACACGATTCATCTGAAACGAAAATTCTGCGATTCGAGATTATTACGGACTACGTGGATCCAATTATTCCTCGTTATGAAACCTTTTTACAGGAGCAACAGATCGACATCGCCGGGATCGAGTTCATCACCGACCATGCCGGTTGCAAGTGGACCTATGATGTAAACGTCAATACCAACTACAACGCGGAAGCTGAACTACGGGCAGGTGTAAATGCCCCTGTATGTTTGGCCCAGTACCTGAAGAAAGAACTTGCTCGGTGTTGATCCGGTTTTTAGCTCGACTACACTTCGCCGCTTAGATCGTTTTGGGCCCGGTGTCTTAGGTAACATGGCAAAAGAGATACTTATAATTGTTCATCAGGAAACATCCAATCCTGGTCTGGTTGGCGAAGGGTTGGTTAGCCGGGGATGTACACTGGATAGACGGTGTCCGTGTATTGGTGATGCCCTGCCGGCTGAACTGTCTCGATACGATGGGGTCGTGGTATTCGGTGGGCCACAGAGTGCGAACGATGACCACATTCCAGGTATTCGTGCGGAACTGGATTGGCTGGAGGCGACAGTCCTTCCGACAGAAATTCCGGTACTGGGGATCTGTCTGGGTGCACAGCAAATAGCACGCGTTATGGGTGCAAGGGTTGGG